>JAYZJE010000102.1:0-2535 GCA_036164895.1 Pseudomonadota bacterium | reverse complement strand
CTGGAAGTTCTGCTCTCGATCCCAAGGACAGCCTTGGTGTGGGTCACGCAGTTTGGCCATGATATCAAGTAATTTCTGCATAATAATGTCTAAATATTTGTTTTAAAAGCTTTTTCATTGAAGTTTTTAATCATATCGGCCGTGGCTCCCCAGATTCGATGACCCCCGTAAAGGTATTCGTAAGTTTCTACTTCGATGCCTTTATAGACCCTATTCGCGGGTCTCACATTGTTCTCATCACGGAGAAATGCAAGTGGCACCTCGAACGCTTCCGCCACCTCGCTCGAGTCAAGCCTAAGCGGGGGATCACCATCCACAATGCCGACTACCGGCACGACCGCATAACCGGTAACCACCGGGTACGCTTCGAGGTAGCCAATCACCGTGACCTGCGCGGGCGGCACACCTATTTCCTCAGCGGTTTCCCGTAGCGCCGTGTCCCGCGGCCCGTCGTCACTTGTTTTGGTCCGTCCGCCCGGAAAGCTTATTTGACCGGCATGGTGTTTGACATGTTCGGCTCGGCGGGTCAGCAACATGGTCATGCCATCCGGGCGGGGTATCAGCGGAATAAGGACGGCAGCAGATAAGAGCGGCGAGTTGAACCATGCTTGCGCTACGTCGGGCGGGAGTTTCGCTAGCGCAGCTTTCACCGGGTCGGCGGGCGGTTGAGTATCACGCAACCGACGGGTGATTAAATCACGCACCGGAGAACAACCAATCAGGATTTGATTCCGCCGCGAGTCAGCTCCACCACATCAAGGAGGCGGTTGAGGTCCTCTTCCGTTAATTCGGTAATTTCAGCCGCAATTTCCCGAATCGATCTCCCCTCGGCGTAGGCTTTCTTTGCAATCGCAGCACCTGCTTCGTAGCCGATGACCGGGTTCAGCGCCGTGGCCAGTATTGGGTTGCGATTTACCGCTTCGGCGAGTCGTTCCCGGTTAACCGCAAAGCCTGTTATTGCCTTGTCGGCTAGCAACCCAGAGGCATTGGCGAGTATCTCGATGCTTTGAACACGGTTGTAGGCGATCACCGGCAACATGACATTCAGTTGAAACGACCCTGATTGCCCGGCCACCGTAATCGTCGCGTCATTGCCGATAACTTGGGCTGCCACCATCGCAACCGCCTCGGGGATAACTGGATTGATTTTGCCGGGCATGATGCTGCTTCCGGGCTGCAGTGCCGGCAGTTCAATTTCGGCAAATCCACTCAACGGACCGCTGTTCATCCATCGCAGGTCGTTGGCAATTTTTGTCAGCGCAACGGCCAGAACCTTCAATTGCCCGGATACCTCCACCGCCGTGTCCTGACAGCTAAGCGCCTCAAAATAATCCATGGCCGGTTTGAATTGATGCCCGGTTCGTTCGGACAGAAGTAACGCGATCTTGCTACCGAATGCCGGATGAGCATTGATCCCAGTACCCACGGCCGTGCCCCCCTGCGCAAGACTGCTAAGGCGAGGCAGAGTGTCCATAAGCCGCGCGCGCCCGTGGCTGATCTGAGAGGCCCAGCCACCGAGTTCCTGACTCAGTCGCAGTGGCATGGCATCCATCAGGTGAGTCCGGCCGGTCTTTACGACGCCATCAAATTCTTTGCCCCTTGCTTTGATGGCATCCTCCAGTTTCTGCAAGCACGGCAGCAGCTTCTCAACCAGCAGCAACGTCGCGCTGACGTGGATAGCGGTCGGGATCACATCGTTGCTGCTCTGACCCATGTTGACGTCATCGTTGGCGTGAATTTCGTTGCCGAGTGCGCGACTCGCCAAGGTTGCAATAACTTCGTTTGCGTTCATGTTCGAACTAGTGCCCGAACCGGTCTGAAACACATCGATTGGGAACTGGTTGTCGTGAAGTCCCTCGGCAACTTCGAGTGCGGCCGCCTGAATAGCTCTGCCCTTTTTAGTGGCGATCAACCCGAGCTCGCTATTGACGCCGGCGGCAGCCCACTTGATCAGTCCCAGAGCGCCTATGAAAGCACGTGGCATTACTAGACCGGTTATCGGGAAGTTATTCACGGCGCGTTGCGTCTGCGCACCCCACAACGCTTCTATTGGTACCTTTAGGGTACCCATGCTGTCATGTTCATCGCGGTAAGATTTTTTGGTCATCAAATCCTCCCTAGCGGCTTGGCCCAATTGGGCAAATCACTAATATCCCAGCCATTTTTGCCGCCGCCGTTTGGCATTAGTGTATGATTCGGGCCCCAAAGTATAGGTTCTTTTTGATACGCAGGCATGGAACAATCTCCCCTGACTGCCGTTTCCCCGCTCGATGGTCGATACGCCGCCAAATGCGCACCGCTTCGAGATTTGTTCAGTGAGCAAGGCCTGATCCGGCTTCGAGCGCTGGTCCAGGTACGCTGGGTCCAGTTTCTGGCCGAGCAAAACGAGTTTGCTGGCTTGGGCCCGTTTTCGCCGAGTGTTGGTGAGTGCCTGAATGCTTTGGTCGATGAGTTCAGCGTGGACGATGCCCGCCGAATCAAGGCGATCGAAGCCACCACCAATCACGACGTCAAGGCGGTCGAGTATTTTCTGGC
>JAYZJE010000101.1:0-17027 GCA_036164895.1 Pseudomonadota bacterium | reverse complement strand
AGGAATAAACCTCAGCATGATCAAGCTCAGTGCCGCAACCGCGGCCAGCGGTATGTAAATACCTCCGATACTCTCGTACATGCCCGTTAGACGGAACAGCGTCAGCATGGTGATCACCCCGAATGCCGCCTGAGCCGCGGTGACGAATCCGAAATTGCGATCCGTCTCCTTCGTGTCAGCAATAATTGCGAAACTAAGCGCAAATACCGTCCCTTCACCTATAAAGCCGGTGATAAATCGAATCACGGTCAGCGCGGTAGAATCCGACTGAAAAGTTGTCAGGATGTTTCCAATCACCACGGCGGTGACCGCGATCAGTGCCGCAACTCGCCAGTTAACCCGACGAATCCAGAACATCGCCAAAATGGAAGCCAGACCGACGCCCAATACTTCGCTGAACCCAACGCCGGTAGCTTGCTGAATCGTAAATCCGAGTTGTTCCTGCAGCACAGGACCGATGATCGGCAGCGTAAAGATTGGAAAACCACCAATAACGCTTAAGAGCACTGCAGCGGCAATGGTTGCCGGTTTGTCAGCCATGTTGTTGCCCCTGTTACCGGTGGGTGGGCGCCCACGGCCCCTGCGACCGTCGATCGGGTCCTAGTTATGCCACAGAAAGGGAGAAGCAGGAAGTACCACCCCGAAAGGAGCATTCTAAGTCAAAACGCCCTGTCCGATACTACGCGTATATCTTAAGTTATTAAAATAAAATGGAAAAATGAAATACGAATGCCAACAGGCGTGAGCCGATGGCCGCGAAGCCCAGCGTGCTGATTTACATCCAATACTGACCATGCTTTTGCATATCAGAATTGGCCCACTCTGGTGCGGCCCCGAGCAATACTACGGAACTTTTAGACCACTGAAGCCGAATCAATTTCGGAGCAAATCAACAGTCAGACAATACCGTTTGGTTTTTCCTGACCATGCAGAGAAATCGATTAGTGAATTTCAAGCAATAATATTTGCGCGAAGTGATTCAAATCTGACCAACAGTAAAATCAACGGAGAATCACCGTAACGGCACTAACCAAAAACCAGACCACGGAACGATTGCGGGATACCTCCCATAGGTGCAGGATGTCTATGCGCTTGATTACCAGCGCGCCACGTTACGCAAATTGAAAGATCGTCTCGCACGAGAGTAAGCTGAATGCACCATATAGGTCGAACAAACTTTGGATAAAAGGTGGAAACGATTCGAACCTTTTTTTCCGGGAACCCAATTGAGCGATGCAGCAAGCTGAGAACAGATTCGGACGATCTGTCAAAAGCGTATTGCGATCCGGATACCCGGTTTCTTCCAGTGTGGCAGTCGCGTTGCCTGGTAACAGAGCAGCATGCGGTGCTGCTCGGGAGGCACGAACTTGCCGCGTATACCGATGGTCCCGAGGACGTTATCTTTCTCGGCAGGCTCGGTGAACGATTCATCTTCGCTTTAGCATTGCCCGATCAGGCCGCGCCTTCGTCTACAGAACAGGCGGAATTTGTCGAAGTACGCAAGTTAATAGGCCAGCTCGACGAAACCGACGCCGGACTGCTGGCCTACGCTCGGGCCATGGTTAACTGGCAGCAAAACCATGCACATTGTGGCGTCTGTGGCGCAAGCAACCAGGCGATTGAGGGCGGATTTATCATGCAGTGCGAGGATACGAAATGTGCTCAACGGTTTTTTCCGCGGCTGGACCCAGCCATCATCGTGCTCGTACATGACCGCGAGCGGTGCCTGCTGGGCCGTCAGCCAAGCTGGCCCGAGGATCGATTTTCGACTATCGCCGGCTTTGTTGAACCGGGCGAGAGCCTTGAAGACGCGGTGCGCCGGGAGGTAGCCGAGGAAACCAACATCAACGTCGGCGACTGTCAGTACTTGGCCTCGCAGCCATGGCCGTTTCCGTCCGCGCTGATGATTGGCTTTCATGCCAAAGCGAACACACATTCGATTCGTCTCAACGATGCCGAACTCGCCGAAGCCCGCTGGATCTCCCACGAGCAGATAGTCAACCGCGAGGTGCTGCTGCCGCCCTCAGCATCCGTCGCCTATCGACTGATTGAAGCCTGGTTCAATACAAGCAGTGACCAGTCGCTTGGGGCGCTGATGCCGGCTGGATCGACCTGGCGCCCGCGCTAAAGGCACCTTATCGCGGAAGTCGACATTTGCCGGGTCGGCGCGGCGCTCTCTCTTTATAATCGTCGCATGTGCTTGCTGATCGTCGCTTGGGACGCCCATCCTGATTATCCGCTGGTGTTTGCCGGTAACCGGGATGAGTTTCACGATCGGCCTACAGCGGCGGCCGACTGGTGGACTGATGCGCCCGCGGTATTGGGCGGCAGAGACCTTCGCGCTGGCGGCAGTTGGCTAGGCATCACCCGCTCCGGACGTATAGCAGTCGTAACGAATCAACCTCGATTGGAGCTTCCCGATGGTCAGCGGGCTTCGCGAGGAGCACTGGTAAAAGATTTTTTGACCAGTGCTGCGTCCGTCGATGCGCACGCTGCCGCGCTGGCACGCGAAGCTGCCAAATATGCAGGATTCGGCCTCATCGTCGGCGACCTCGATCAAATGCGATATGTCGGGCACGAAGGTCGATTCGGCAATGTCGTCCACCGGGTGCTCAAACCCGGTTACTGCGGTCTGAGCAATGCCAGCTATGGCACCGACTGGCCAAAAATCGCATATCTCAAGGCGAGTTTCGCTGAGTTGCTGGAGCAGAACCGGGTCAGCGAAGCGGCTATGTTCGCCGTATTGGAAAATCGCAGACCTCAGTCGCCGCGCCCTTACGCCGACCCGACGGCAAAAATGCAGGCGACACCATTCATACTCGGCGATCAGTATGGCACCCGCGCCGCGACCATCATTATTGTGAACCGTGTTGGACACTGCTATTTCACCGAACGCCGTTATGATGCGGCCGGCCTAGTCAGCGGTGAGACGCGGCAGTCGTTCACGATCAACCCCGGCGGCGAATAGAACTACCGAAAACGAATCACTTGACAATCAGCGTGGATCAGATATTATGCACATACGATTATTAATATGCGCATAGATATGCAATGCCAGCGACTTTAGAAATACGCCAGCGGCGCCAGCAGACCATCCTGGGAATCCTGCAACGCCAACCCGTACAGCGCCAGGCCGAGCTGGTGGGCCTGCTGCAGAACGAAGGCATAGACGCGACCCAGTCCAGCGTCAGCCGTGATCTTCAGCACCTTGGAATCACCAAGCTTGGGCAGGGCTACCTCGCTGAAACGGACAACGATGAAGGGCCACAGAATGAGCTTGATCAACTTGCCGGGTTTGTGAGGGATATTCAGGCTGCCGGCCCTAGCCTGACAGTCGTCAAAACAGCTATCGGGGCAGCTCAGCGGGTCGCGCTCTTTCTGGACCGCAGCCAGTGGCCAGAAATAGTCGGCACAGTGTCGGGCGACGATACAATTTTCATCGCGACGCGAAACGGGCAGATGCAACGGCGGTTGCTAAACCGACTCAGATCGAATTTTCCGGAATAAGTAACGCCGCCCTCTTGTGTCTGCAGCCGACAAAATAAAACTGGCATCGATTTTTCCAACCAGGGTTGAATACCTCGATAACTAACGATTATGACAAAAACCATACAAGACGAATCTCCGATTGTGCTTGCCTATTCCGGCGGCCTGGACACGTCGTTCTGCGTTCCGTGGTTGAAGGAAACGTACCAACGCCCGGTCGTAACAGTTACGGTCAATACCGGTGGACTGGACGCTGCAATGGCACAGGATCTGGAAGAACGCGCGATGGCTCTCGGTGCAGCGGAACATATTCTAATTGAGGCACGCCAAGTTTTTTTCGACCGCGTTCTGCGGTTTTTGATCGCCGGTAATGTCCGGCGCGGTCAGTCTTACCCACTTTGCGTCGGTGCCGAGCGAGGTGTTCAAGCGACACTGCTCGCAGAATTAGCGCGAGAACGCGTATCGACGACGGTGGCACATGGTTGCACCGCCGCCGGCAACGATCAGGTCCGTTTCGAGGTGGCGCTGAAAACCAGCCACCCCGAGCTCGACGTGCTGGCGCCGGTTCGGGATCAAGAATTCCAGCGCACAGTGCAATTGCAATACCTTGAAGAACGCGGGCTACCGATTCCGCCTTACGGTTCCGACTATTCAATAAACCGAGGATTGTGGGGTGTCACCATCGGTGGCAAAGAGACGCTGGATTCCGTCGAAAGCATTCCCGAATCGGCCTGGGTATTGTCAGCGAACGCGTTCAAATCACCAACCGAACCAGAACAGCACACGATTGAATTCGCAGAGGGCGTGCCGGTAGCATTTGATGAGCAACGCCTGGCTCCGGTGGATCTGATCGAGGCCGTGGAAAAAGCTGCGAGTGCATTCGGCATTGGTCGCGGTGTGCACCTCGGTGACACAGTACTTGGAACCAAGGGCCGCGTTGCCTATGAAGCCCCTGCTGCAGAAGTGCTGCTGACCGCGCATCGGGAACTGGAAAAATTGACGTTGAGCGCACTGCAGCAACGGGTGAAAGAAACCGTAGCTGCTGTCTACTGCGATTTTGTTCACGAGGGAAAACAACTCGATCCGGTATGCCGGGATATTGAGAGCCTGCTGCAGTCTTCCCAGCGGCGGGTCAGCGGAACCGTGAAACTTCTGTTTCGTCCTGGCAGCATATTCATCGAAGGGGTGATGTCACCCTACTCTTTGCTTGCTGCAACGCGCGGTGTTTACGGTGAAACCGCCGGTGAATGGACACCGGCTGAAGCGCTCGGGTACTCGCGTATTCTGTCGTTGCCAGGCATTTTGCAAAGTCGGGCTGCAGCCGGGTTAGAACAATGAAAACCATCATCGCTGACAAGCTTGCCTCGGTGGTGCAACACCAGAACATTACACGTGAACTTCGGGTCAGTGCCGATATTCCCTGTGAAGAAGGCATCTTGATAGCTGCTGAAGTGCTAGATAACAAGGCAAACTACAACACGCTTGAACTCACCAGTGGCCGCATGGCGCAGGTCAAGCGGGGCGACATTATCGTCGGAGCTCTCGGCCACCGAAAAGCGCTGTTCGGCTACTCGGGGCATCTTCCTGAAAGCCTATTACCCGGCGACACGCTGCAGTTATTGAACATAGGTGGTGTTTTCGGAGTCTGTGATTCCATCAACGCATCCTTTGGCCGTCCGTTCGATGCACGGGTACTCGGCGCCGTGCTCGATTTTCCTTATCTGGGCGAGCGAATCGGTGTGCCCGCACGCGTTGGCACCGAAACCTTGCATGAAAACCTGCCGCTCAATACCAACGGGGTACCGGTGATTGCACTAGCCGGCACTTGCATGAACTCGGGTAAAACCGCCGCCGCATGTGCGGCCGTCAGCCGGATGTGCCACCAGGGGTTTACGATCGATGCGTTCAAAGCAACCGGCGTTTCACTCCGCCGCGATATCCTTGCAATGGAGGATGCCGGAGCGCGAAATACCCTCATATTCACCGACTTTGGCGTCGTCAGCACGACCGCAGAAAACGGCCCGCCAGTAACGCGCACGATGCTGTCGCGCCTTTGCTCTAATGGTCCGGACGCCGTCGTGTTTGAATTGGGTGATGGTTTACTCGGAGCCTACGGCGTAGAAGCCATACTAAAAGACCCCGAGATTCAGCAGTCTCTATCCTGCTTGGTTTTATGCGCCAACGATCCCGTGGCCGCATGGGGAGGCGCCAAACTACTAAAACAGGAATTCGGGCTCCAACCTGACCTCGTAACAGGCCCCGCCACCGACAACCAAGTTGGCACAGACCTTATTCAGGAGCGTCTCGGGGTGCAGGCTATTAACGCCTTGACCGACGGCGTGGCTTTTGGGGACGCAGTGCAGGCATTGCTCGGACTGGAGACAGCATGAACGATACAATCCCCACGGTCATCCTAGGTGGTACCGGCTATGTTGCCGGTGAATTGCTGCGAATGATTGTTCAGCACCCACAACTCTACCTGTCGGCAGCCATATCAGAAAGCCACGCCGGTGAGCAAATCCGGGCGGTTTTTCCAAACCTGCAAAACAATTTTGGTGACCAAACGTTCGTTCCGCGAGAACACTTAGCAGAACACATTTCTGACAAGGTCGCTATATTTTGCGCCGCACCCCACGGCGCCAGCGCCGCGCTGGTCGCGGAAACCATCGCCGCAGCCGCTGAACAAACTGCAGAATTAACCATTGTCGACACTTCCGCGGATTTTCGTTATGCGACGGCACCAGAATACGAGGCGGTCTATGGAAAGCCACACGGAGCACCGGAGCTGCTGGACCAGTTCACCTGCAGCGTTCCGGAACATCTTTCAGGAACACAATCTGGGCATATTGGCCACCCGGGTTGTTTTACGACGGCAATATTGCTGGCGGCGGTTCCGCTGCTGAAGCTCCAATTCGTCGAGCCCAAGTTATACGCAGTCGGCATTACCGGTAGCACGGGCTCCGGCCACACACCGGCATCGAACACCCACCACCCATTTCGGCACTCAAACCTGTTTGCCTACCAACCGCTCACTCATCGACACGCGCCGGAAGTCACGGCAATTTGCCGATCGCTGACTGACACCGAACCGACGCTGCAGTTTGTTCCGCACTCCGGTCCGTTCACACGAGGCATTCACATAACCCTCCAGGCACAGCTCACAACCCCGATGCCTGAAACAGAGGTTCGACAAGCATTGCAGCATTTCTATGCCGATCACCAGTTCGTGCAGGTGCTAGACGGCACGCCACGACTAAAAGATGTTGTTGGAAGCAACTATTGTCATTTGGGCGTAGCTGTCAACGGAACCTCGCTGGTGCTTTTTTCCGTTATTGACAACCTAGTCAAGGGGGCTGCTGGCGGCGCGATGCAATGGATGAATCGACAACTAGGCCTCGACGAGTGTGCCGGACTCAATCTGCCCGGGCCAGCATGGGTATGAATACGCAACTCGCAACTTCGGACCATGCCCGCGCTGCCGAGGCACGGCACCTCGTGCAGGTTTATGCACAATTGGGCATAGAACCATTGTCAGCCACAGGGGTACATATTCAGTGCCGCGACCGTCGGCTTCTCGATCTTTATGGCGGCCATGCCGTGGCTGGGCTGGGCTATGCGCATCCAGCGATCCTGCGGACGCTGAGCGAGCAGGCGGAGTTGTTGACGTTTCAGAGTAATGCCGTTGCTCTGGAAATCCGCGCCCGTGCGGCAGACAAACTAGCAACATTTGCGCCCACCGGGCTGGACCGCGTTTTTTTTGTCAATACCGGTGCCGAGGCGAATGAGAATGCATTGTGCATCGCGCTCAAACACACCGGACGCAATCAGGTTCTCGCAATTGAACACGGGTTTCACGGTCGCTCTGCCGCAGCCGGCGCGGTTACGTGGGGTGCAGCAAAGAAATGGTACGCATTTCCCCGTACCCCCTTCGATGTAGCATTCATTGGGCGCAATGACAGTAAAGCGGCACAGCAAATGATAGACGGCAACACGGCTGCGGTCATCGTGGAACTGGTACAAGGTATCGCCGGCGCCTACGACCTCAAGGCGGAATTTGTCGAAACGCTGGCTGATCGGTGCGCCGAGACCGGCACCCTGTTGATCGTGGACGAAGTGCAAAGTGGGATGGGGCGCTCCGGGTATCCGTTCGCCGCAGATGCCTATCAGATTCGTCCGGATCTGCTGACCGTCGCAAAGTCGCTGGGCGCCGGCTTTCCTTGTGGAGCCGTCCTGATGACTAATGAAATCGCAAATATTTTGGGTGCCGGCGATCTTGGCACGACGTTTGGAGGTGCCCCGCTAGCTTGTGCGCTAATGGAGACATTTATCGATGAAATTATAGGCAATGATCTCATGGTAAATGTGCGTGTCGTTTCTGCCGCATTGGTCGATGCACTGCCGGCTGGCCCCGTAGAATCGGCTCAGGGTATGGGTTTTCTGATGGGATTGCGATGCAGCGTCCCGGCAAACGACGTCCGGGATGGATTACTGGAACGGGGTATTCTGGTCGGGACCAGCACCGACCCGGCGGTAATTCGCTTGCTCCCGCCACTGGTGCTTGAACGACGGTATATTGAGGAACTGATCGATGCGCTTACTGATATGGGTTAAAACCGGCTTAACTGGCCAACGATTGCGCCACCAACCATGCTCTGAATTCCTGCCGAACGTCCGTATATCGGTAAACACGCCGACGGTCGGGAAAATTTTCCCGCAGTCTGCGGGTCCGGTGCGATATGCGCACCAACTCTCGGAAGGTAGCACTCAATGAAAGAATTTAACGACCTCGCTGAGTTTAAACCGGCACAAATCGCCGAGTTGTTGCGGCTTGCAAAACAACTCGAGGAATCGCCTGAACCTCGCGCTCTGGAAGGCAAGGTTCTGGCACTCCTGTTTCTGAGCCCTTCCCTACGAACCCTAGCATCTTTTCAGGCCGCCATGACGCGTCTTGGCGGTGGCTCTTTCGTCATTTCTCCAGACATGTCAATACACGGACTTGAAACGCGGCCGGGTATCGTCATGGACGGCGCTGCTGCAGAACATATACGTGAGGCAGTGCCGGTGATAGCGTCTTATGGCGATGCGATTGGGATTCGTGCGTTCGCGGAACGGCGTAACCTAGAGGATGATCTAGCCGACAAGGAGTACATGGCACTGCGCGAGTTGTGCGACATCCCCCTGATCAACATGGAATCTGCAATCAATCACCCGTGCCAAAGCCTCGCCGACTGGAAAACCATGGATGATCTCGGAATCCCGATAAACGGTGGAAAGTTTGTGTTGACTTGGGCCTTTCATCCGCGCGCGCTGCCCTTGGCGGTGCCGGCAGCCACCGTACATATGGCCGCGATGCGAGGCATGAACGTCACGGTGCTGCGCCCGGATGGCTTTGAACTGCCGGATAGCGTCATGCATAAGGCTCGCAAGGCTGCTGCCGAGAGCGGCGGCTCGGTCGAGGAAACCTCCGACCGAGCCAGTGCATTAAACGGAGCACACGTCGTATATGCCAAGTCCTGGTCTGCCACCCAACATTATGGCGATCGCCCGGCCGACGAGGACTTGCGGCGTGGGCTGGAACATTGGTGCGTAGATGAATCCTGGTTTGAAAGTGGGGCCGAGAACGGCCGTTTCATGCACTGTCTCCCGGTGCGACGCGGCGTAGTCGTGTCAGACCGTGTGTTGGACGGACCCCGCAGTGTGGTAATCCAAGAAGCGCGCAATCGAATGTATGCCCAAATGGCAGTCCTTTACAAAATGCTCGGGGCGACAACGTCATGATCCGAACCACAGGCAACCGGGATATCGTGGTGGCGGCGCTGAAGCACGCGGCACCGTACATCCGGATGTTCAAGCACAAGGTGTTTGTTCTCAAGGCCGGCGGTGAATTATTTACCGACAGTGGCGCAACTCACGCTTTGATCGAGCAGATTGCAATATTGCACCAGGTCGGTATACGGGCCGTGCTGGTCCATGGCGGCGGACCGCAATCAACAGAAATGGCCGGGACACTGGGACTAAGCACCCAGATTATCCAAGGGCGGCGAGTAACCGACGAGAGCGCACTCGAGGTCGCAGCAATGGTTCTAAACGGGCAAATAAATACACGCATTCTCGCAATATGCCGCGAGCTCGACGTGCCGGCCGTTGGCATCAGCGGCGTGGATGGAGGGTTGATTCGTGCAACCAAACGTCCGCCGGTTCGAATCGATGGTGGTAAATCGGACCCTGTAGATTTCGGTTTTGTCGGCGATATCGAGGCGGTTGACGTCAATGTGCTGCATACTCAGCTTGAAAATGGTCTCGTGCCAATTGTCAGCCCGTTGTCCGCGGACCCCCAAGGCACACTGCTAAACATCAACGCGGATACCGTGGCGGCAGCGCTAGCCGCCGCGCTGAAGGCTGAAAAACTAATTTTTTTAACCGATGCGAGCGGAATTCTCGAGAATTCCGAGGATCCGGGTTCGTTGGCGTCCTATCTTGACCTTACCGGCTTGCAGCGTTTGCGCGACAGCAACGCACTCAAAACCGGAATGTTGCCGAAAGCCGCAGCCATTGAAGCTGCAATCGAAGGCGGAGTGCCGCGTGTTCACGTGATCTCCTACCGCGTACCTGACAGCCTGCTTTTGGAGATATTTACTAACGAGGGTACAGGTACGCTTATCGTCAAAAGTATCGGGGAACTGACGGCAGCAGAACAGGCACATTAGGGCCGCTATCGCAACAAAGGTCTGCCGAGAGTGGGAGGTATATAGTGAAACGTCTCTGGGACAAAGGTGAGCCATTGGATGAGCGCGTTCTGCGCTACACCGTCGGCGAAGACCATCAACTCGATGAACGTCTCGTGAGTTATGACGTCCGAGCATCGATTGCTCACGCAGCAATGCTTTGTGAACAGCAGTTATTGACGCCGGAAGACCTAGCGGCAATAGAGCAGGGTTTGAAAGACCTGGATCGTAGCCACACTGCCGGCGAATGGCGGGTAACACTGGAAGACGAAGATGTTCATACCGCACTTGAGCGGCGGCTAACCGACACCATCGGAGAAGCTGGCAAGCGTATTCACCTTGGCCGCTCGCGTAATGACCAGTTGTTGGCGGCGCTTCGTCTCTACCTGTTGGATGCCGCTGATGCTCTGGAACGGATAGCCACGAGCGCCGCCAACGCATTGCTTGAGCTGGCAAGCCGCGAAGCTGAAACACCCCTGCCAGGCTACACGCATATGCAGCAGGCGATGCCTAGTTCGGTACCACTGTGGGCGGAAGGGTTTGCGGCCGAACTGCAAGACGACGCCGAAGGAATTGCTGCCGCGCGCCGGCGAGTCAGCAAAAATCCGCTCGGAAGTGCGGCCGGCTATGGGGTACCGGGGTTGCCCATAGATCGGGAGTCCACGCGAAAGAGTCTGGGCTTCGACTCCAATCAGGAACCGGTCACCGCCGTGCAACTATCCCGCGGAAAAGCTGAGGCTGGTCTGGTTTTTGAACTGACCTTGTTCATGCAAGATCTCGGCAGGCTCGCTTCCGATTTGTTGCTGTTCTATACGCAGGAATTTGGGTTCATTGAGTTACCTGACAAGATGACAACCGGGTCGTCCATCATGCCGCAGAAGCGCAATCCCGACGTACTCGAACTGATCCGAGGCGCCACGGCAACACTACAGGCGAGTTTGATTGAAGTTCTCAGCCTTACAGCTAAACTCAGCTCCGGCTACCAACGTGACTTGCAGCGAATAAAAGCACCGTTGTTCCGCGCCATTGATCTATCGGCTGAGTCGGGTGAAATCATGGGCTATCTGATCGATAACGTTCGATTTATACCCGAGAACATTGCCATCGATCAGTCGGCGTATGCGGCGGGTCACGCAAATCGTCTGGTTCTTGAGGAGGGTATCAGCTTTCGAGAAGCGTACCGACGCGTCGCTCAGGAGTTGTTCGGTGAAGACTAGGATCTCTGAAAAACCCGGCGTATGTATTTACAAGCGCATAATTCTCTCCAGTTGAAAGCGTTCATTAGTTTGCTCGTATGCCTGCTGCTCGCTGCGTGTGGCCAAAAAGGTGCGCTTTACATTCCGCAACCTGATCAGCAGCCGACGGTAAGGCCGGAGGCGTTGCCCGAACCCGATTCGGCCCAGCCTCTATCGTTTGCTGAACAACAAGAACTGTCAGCCGAGGAGGAAAACGGCACACCGGAACCGGTGGGAAGTGACGAGGCAACAGTAGCAGTACCGAATGCGGCAAGAGAGGCAGCAACGGAATAGAACGCGATGAGCAAACCGAATTCGTTGCTGTTAGTAGATGGATCATCCTATCTTTATCGCGCTTATCATGCGCTCCCACCATTAACCAGTAGCCAGGGTGAACCAACTGGCGCTGTCTATGGCGTTCTCAACATGCTGCACAAGTTGATACGAGACGAGGAGCCCAAGTTAATCGCAGTGGTGATGGACGCGCCGGGCAAAACATTTCGCGACAAACTGTATGCGGAATACAAAGCCAATCGCCCGCCCATGCCGGATGATTTGCGCCAGCAAGTTGGGCCATTGACCGAAGCTATCGAGGCCTTAGGGCTACCATTGATATGCATTGAGGGCGTCGAAGCCGACGACGTCATCGGTACGCTGGCAACCCAGGCCGCCCAAGGCAAGCTGAGTACCGTTATCTCAACCGGCGACAAAGATATGGCGCAACTGGTATCGGACCGGATCACGCTCCTGGACACGATGCCGCGTGGTACCAGCCGCGAGCCGCGGGTAATGGACGCGACCGGTGTGTTTAAAAAGTTCCAGGTCCGAGCGGATCAGATTATTGATTACCTCGCTCTTGTCGGGGACAGCTCCGACAATATCCCCGGTGTACCAAAGGTCGGCGCAAAAACCGCCGTAGCGTTGCTCGCTGAATTCAGCAGCATCGACGATATTCTGGCCAATCTGGATGCTGTAGCGGACCTACCCATTCGCGGCGCCAAAAGCCTAGCCGAAAGAATTGAAGCTAACTGCGACGTGCTGCAGCTGTCGCGAAGACTGGCAACGATCAAATGCGACGTGCCACTGGACAAGGCGCCCGATGAGCTGGTGCCGGTTGCGCCGGACCTGAACAAATTGGAGGAACTGTATCGCCGACTGGAACTGAATCGATTGCTGAAGACGTTACAGGAGACACAAGCCACAACCACCGCGCCCGAAAACACAGTTTACGAGACCATCCTGACCGATGCACAACTGAACGAATGGCTAGTGAAAATCGAGGCTGCTGAACTAGTGGCGTTTGACACGGAAACGACGAGTATCGATTACATGGAAGCCGAACTGGTGGGCCTGTCTTTTGCCGTTGAGAAAGGCCAGGCTGCTTATCTACCCGTTGCCCATTGCGGCGAAGACGCGCCCAAGCAACTGGATCGTGAACATGTTCTGGAACAACTCAGCCACTGGCTGGAGGATGCGTCCCAGAGCAAGGTAGGGCACCATTTAAAGTACGATGCCCACGTTCTGGAAAATCATGGCATCACGCTGCGTGGCATGCGATTCGACTCGATGCTGGAGTCTTATGTTCTGGACAGCACGGCGACAAGACATGATATGGATTCAACGGCGCGCAAATACCTCAACCTCGAAACCATTCGTTTCGAGGATGTCGCCGGTAAGGGCGCTGACCAGTTACGCTTTGACCAAGTCAATCTGGACCGGGCTGCACCGTATGCAGCCGAAGATGCAGATATCACTTTGCGGCTGCACCGCAAGTTGTGGCCGATACTCGAAGCAACCGGTTCCTTGGCACAACTCTATACAAATATCGAACAACCTCTGGTACCGGTATTGCAACGGATCGAGCGCCATGGCGTTCTGATCGACAAAAAACGCCTTGCCGAACAGAGCGACGAACTGGCAAAAAAGATCAGTGCGCTAGAGAAAAAAGTCCACAAGGAAGCGGGCCTAGAATTCAATCTTGGTTCCCCGAAACAGTTGCGAGAACTTCTGTTTGAGGAACTTGAATTGCCCGTTATCCGGAAAACCCCTAAAGGGCAACCATCCACCGCCGAGGACGTACTGCAGAAACTCGCCCAGGAATTTATATTGCCAGAACTGATCCTGGATTACCGAGCACTGAGTAAGTTAAAGTCAACCTATACAGACAAACTTCCACAACAGATATGTGCACGGACAGGTCGAATTCATACCTCCTACCATCAGGCTGTAGCCACAACCGGACGCCTGTCGTCATCTGACCCGAACCTGCAGAACATTCCGATACGGACCGAAGAGGGACGCCGCATTCGGCAAGCGTTCGTTTCGCCCCCAGGTTATTTACTGCTGGCTGCGGATTATTCGCAGATTGAACTCCGGATAATGGCGCACATCTCCGGGGATCAAGGTTTACTGCAAGCTTTTGCGGATGATCTTGACATCCACCGGGCGACGGCAGCCGAAGTATTCGGCGTCCCACCGGACAAAGTCAGCGACAATCAACGACGATCAGCAAAGGCGATTAATTTTGGACTCATTTATGGAATGTCGCCATTTGGACTGTCACGTCAACTTGGTATCAGCCTAGATGAGGCACGCGGTTATAAGGATCTCTATTTTGACCGTTATCCAGGTGTCCAAGCTTATATGAAACGGACCCAGGAACAGGCCAAAGAACAGGGTTTCGTGGAGACCGTTTTTGGCAGGCGGCTCTATCTTCCGGATATCCGGGCGCGTCAGGCCCAGCGACGTCAATACGCTGAACGCATCGCCATCAATGCTCCCATGCAAGGCACCGCTGCGGACATAATCAAGAAGGCTATGCTTGCTGTGGATGACTGGCTACAGAATGATGGAGTCGACGCACGGATGATCATGCAGGTTCACGATGAACTCGTGTTGGAGGTTCGTAGTGACATCGCAGAACAAGCCGCAACTCGCGTCGCCGAGTTGATGGGTGGTGCTGCAACGCTTCAGGTGCCGCTGAAAGTCGACACCGGAATAGGCTCTAACTGGGATAAAGCTCACTAGCTGTGGGAACTTTCGGCAGCGCTTTTCCCCTAGGCAAGGCATACAGGTAACCCCAAGCAGCTTGTAGCAGCCCCCGAAGGCTAGCTTGCACACTGCACCACGGGCTTTCTTGTAACGGCGCAGGGAATCGCTAAGGTTAAGACGCTTGTCGCCGATAGCTGCGCAGAAACTCTTCTAAGCGGGCCCTAGCTTTATCCACCCCCAGGGTTTTTGTGGCTGAGAACAATTGAGCGCTGGCTTCATCGCGAAGTTCGCGTCGCGCGTTTGTGAGTGCTGCGGCACTTTCCTCGCGGTTCAATTTATCGGCTTTGGTCAACAGCACGTGCGCCGGGAACCCAATTCGACCTGCCCAGTCCAGCATCCGCCAATCAAAATCACCTAGCGCTCGACGACTATCCACCACAATAAACAAACCGGCAAGCGAATGACGGCGGTCGAAATACCCGTCGAGCAATTGCTGCCAGTGCCGCTGCAGTTGCTTGGAGACCCGTGCGTAACCGTATCCCGGTAGATCTACGAGGCGCTGACCCTGCCTTACACTAAAGAAATTGATCAGCTGCGTCCGCCCGGGGGTTTTAGCAGTTCTGGCGAGATTTCGCCGGTTCAGAATTGCATTGATGGCGCTGGACTTGCCCGAGTTCGACCGCCCCGCGAAAGCGACTTCCGCGCCCACATCTTCGACAAACTGATCGACACGGTGAGCGCTACTCAGGAAGTTAGCTTGTGGATATTCCGACATACGCGCTGGGTCAGACGGCCCGATGCAGCAGATTTAGTGTAAAATCCGACGCTGCCACGAGTTTATCATGCGGTCACTCGAAGAAATCAAAGAAAAAGAAGGCACCAGTTAATCAGACCCAAATTAAGTTAGGCAAAAATATTGCAGCATTACTCAGCGAAAATGAAATAACCGCGGTATTTTCCTGTATTCAGAGCTGCATTAAACGCCAGATAGCTGAACCATCACAAATTGAGGGAACACATATGAGGCTTTGGCATTTATTGTTTGCCATTTTTCTAGTTGGCTTAGGCGGCTGCGAAACCGATACAACCGCCAGTCAGAACGTGACCCTGCCCGTTGTGGCGAGTCCGGAGCCCGATCCCGTCGAACAAGTGACTGACGTTGCCGCAGTCGAGCAAGAGGCAATCGAAACTGTCGAAGAATCGGCCGCCTTGGAAGACTCTAGCGAAGAAGAGGAGATCCTGATCGCGGCGGTTAACGAGGAACCGGCTCAAGCGAAACAGTCAGAACAATGGCAGTATAAAGAAGGCCGAAACTTCCGCCGCTTTACAGCCTCGCAGGGCACCAGTTCGGCGCCGGACAAAATCGAGGTAGCCGAAATCTTCTGGTACGGTTGTCCTCATTGCTACAACTTTGAACCCTATGTGAGCAACTGGAGAAAAACATTGCCCGCGAACGTCGAATTCGTTCAGATTCCTGTGATGTGGAATCCAACCAACGCGATTCATGCGCGTGCATTTTACACTGCACAAGCTCTCGGAAAGCTCGACGAAATCCACACCGCGATTTTTCGCGAAATTCACATTAACAACAATCCGCTAACCACTGAGGCAACATTACAAAGCTTTTTTGAAAAATTTGGCGTTTCTTCCGAAGAATTTACCAAGGCCTTCAGGTCATTCGGAGTAAATGGCAAGCTCACGCGAGCGACGAATTTCACGCAGCGCTATCAGGTGCGTTCAGTTCCAATACTAGTCGTTAACGGCAAGTACTCAACCGATGCGGCAGAAGTCACCAATATCGAACAGATGCTCGACATCGCCAATGAACTCGTGGAACGAGAAAAGCAACGCCTATAAAAACGGCGAAAATATTCGCTGAGCTCAGGCGCGACGCGATGATGACACCCGGCTATTCGCGGCCTGTTCAGCGCAGGCCTCACAGTTTACCCAGCCTGAATTACCGTCAGAGTAGTGTTCCTTCTTCCAGATTGGAACACGATGCTTGACTTCGTCAATTATAAACCGGCAAGCGGCAAAGGCTGCGTCGCGATGTGGTGCACTTACACCAACCCAGACGGCAAGTTCTCCTATAGCCAGATCACCAACCCGGTGGACGCATAACGCTTTGCTCGAGCCGTATCGCTGCGAGGCTTCTGCCACGATTCGACATCCTTCCTTGACAGCAAGCGGTTCATAAGCCTGATATTCCAGTTCCATCACTTCGCGACCTTCATTCTGGTTTCGTACCCAACCTTCGAAGGTGCTAAATCCACCGCAGGCCGGGTCACGCAGATGCTCCCGGAAGTTCTCCGGTCGGAGGGATTCCGCACTCAATTTGAATAGATTCATCCGCCGGCGACCGGAGGAATAAAGACAACGGAGTCGCCATCAGCGAGTAAAGTTTGCCAGTCGCTGAATTCATCGTTGACTGCAACCTTAAGTTGGCCTGGCACGGGGAAAGCATAGCGTTGCGATAACTCCTCAAAAAGCTCCGCAGGCGTGCTAGCCTCGGTATCGAGTTCCTCGCAATCAACCCCTGCACGTTCGCGCAAAATTGCAAAGTACTCTATTCTAAGTTTTCTCCTGGCCA
>JAYZJE010000100.1:0-2549 GCA_036164895.1 Pseudomonadota bacterium | reverse complement strand
GCGTGGTCCAGCAGAAACTGTTCTGGATCCTTACTCGTGCCGTCTAGGTTGGCAGCAACCTTTTGATATAAGGCGAAAAGGCGTTTGTCCTGGGCTATTTCGGTTTCGTAGCGCGCCAGCAATGGCAGGCAGCGGTTATACGCTTCACGCAGTTCGTTCGAAGTCAGAACGCCATGCAGGTGGCTAACCGGTGACCAGGTGCGATGTAAACGATCGCGTAATTCCTCTATCGGAATAATAGAATTGTTGAAATTCGGTTCCTCTTTAGCGCTAAGAATCGCCTCCAGGTCCGCTCGGTTTCGTTCTAGCGTTGTCCTCAACGCGGGCTCGACGTGATCCGCGCGGATCTCGCTGAACCTTGGTAAGCCGTTAGCACCGAGAAGCGGATTGTTCATCTGTACGCCGATCAGAATCTGTAAAAAGCAGCGATGCTAACACATGCACTACTACGACCCTCGAGTCGATAAAGTGATTCGGCATATCGTAATATGCGCATTCGGTTACTTGAAAAAAACGATCGATATGAAGGAACAATACGATCTTGTCACCATTGGTGGGGGCAGCGGCGGCGTTGCGGCATCGCGGCGGGCTGCTGAGTACGGTGCGCATGTAGCAATAATCGAGCAGGGTCGGATGGGTGGCACCTGTGTCAATGTTGGCTGCATTCCCAAAAAAATAATGTGGTATGCGGAAAATCTTGCGCACGAACTAAACGAAGCGCCGGAATATGGGTTTGATGTTTCAGTTCGCGGACAAGACTGGACAGAACTCAAACGAAGGCGGGAAGCGTACGTGAGGCGGCTGAACGATATCTATGAGAACAATCTGGCAGCCAATAACGTCCAGATTATTCAAGGTGAAGCGCACTTTGAAAACTCTAACACGGTCCAGGTCGGCGATCTTTCGCTGACTGCCCCGCACATTATTATTGCAACCGGGGGCGAGCCAAGAGTCCCCAATCTTGTCGGGGCTGAATTGGGTATCACCTCTGACGGTTTTTTTGAGCTCTCCGAAAGACCGGCCAGAGTCGCGTTGGTTGGGTCCGGTTATGTCGGTGTGGAACTTGCCGCGGTGCTAGCTGCGCTGGGCCGTGAAGTCAGTATTTGCGCCCGCTACGACAGCCTGTTGC
The DNA here is from genome assembly GCA_036164895.1 of Pseudomonadota bacterium. Lineage (GTDB taxonomy): Bacteria > Pseudomonadota > Gammaproteobacteria > Steroidobacterales > JAPUGB01. The sequence goes on along the minus strand of JAYZJE010000100.1, from coordinate 1,420 downwards.
GGTCGTTCGACGAGATGTTGCAGCAAGCGGTAATTGGGGCCCTGGAGTCTGATGGCGTAGTGCTCAACTGGTACGCGATGGTAGAACGGGTCGAAAAGATTGCGGACGGGTTAATTCTGCACACCGAAGATCAGCGATCTGTCGGACCAGTGGATGCGGTTATCTGGGCCGTTGGACGCTGCCCTTTAACCGCGTCACTAGATCTCAACAATACCGGCGTGTTGCGTGACGAAGATGGGTTCATTCCGGTAGACGATTACCAGGCCACTAACGTCGACGGGGTCTACGCAATAGGCGATGTTACGGGCAGGCTTGCGCTGACGCCCGTAGCTATTGCTGCAGGCCGTCGTCTCAGTGATCGGCTATTCGGTGGGATGAGTGATCGCCACCTGGACTATACAAACGTTCCCACAGTGGTATTTACTCATCCTCCAGTCGGTACAATCGGGCTAACGGAGAGTAAGGCACGCGAACTCTACGGCGATCAGGTGCGTGCCTACACCGCGAAATTCGTGCCACTATCATATGGTGTAAGTACTCACGAGTCCGAAGCACAGATAAAACTGCTGACTAGAGGTGAAGAGGAAACCGTTATTGGAATTCACCTGTTTGGTCCCGCTTCGGATGAGATGTTGCAGGGATTCGCCGTCGCTGTCCGCATGGGTGCAACGAAAAAGGATTTCGACGACACGGTTGCTATCCACCCGACTAGCGCCGAAGAACTCGTGCTGATGCGCTAAGGCCAAAGCGTTTAGTAGTAATTGTGTAACGTTACGTTCGGTCAGCGCAGCCGGCGCAGCACCGAGTCGGTGTCTGGCCGGATGCCCCGCCAAATGCAAAACGATTCGGCTGCCTGTTCGACCAGCATACCCAAGCCCTGATGAGCTTCCCGGGACCCGTGGTTGCGTGACCAGGCGACAAAGGGTGTGTCCTTGATTGAATAGGATAAGTCGTAACAAATCGTATCCGGGCCAAGAATTGACTCCGGGAAAGCTGGCACCATGCCGTCGATTCCTGCAGACGTTGCATTGATGACGAGGTTAAACGACTTGTCCCTCAGGTCGCGGAAAGAACTCGATGTAATTTTACCAAAGGGCAGGAAGCAGTCCGCTAGAGCCTTGGCTTTTTCCTCGGAACGGTTTGCAATGACCAGTTCTTCCGGGTGCGCTTCAAGCACCTGTGGGACGATACCGTGGGTGGCGCCGCCAGCACCTAAAATGGCGATCCTTGCGCCTTGCAGTATTATCCCGAGGTTATTGGTCAGGTCTGCGACCAATCCGACCCCATCAGTATTGTCACCCTCTAGTTCACCGGACTGTTGTTGCGTGATGGTGTTGACTGCCCCGGCTATGCGCGCCCGGTCCGTCAGGGTATCGACTATCCCTGCCGCTTTGCGCTTATGGGGGAGGGTGACATTCAG
>JAYZJE010000099.1:0-4533 GCA_036164895.1 Pseudomonadota bacterium | reverse complement strand
GTTGAATGCCTGGATGATGACAGCACCATCGGTCACATCTATCATGCGATCGATCCCGGGATCGATAAGCTGCCGCCGCTGCAACGGGGTGAGCCGCTTGGCGCTGGCCCTAAGCCCTAAAGACCTGCCGAAGCGCTGCGACTTAATCGCGCTCAGCTGGCAAGTAACGGGTGAAAACTTTCGGCGCTATGCTATCACTAATGCGTTCTTTACGTTCAGTCGCTGCCTGGGGCGGCGCGGATTAAAATCGGTGCAAGCTCTGCTGACGTAATCCGGGAGGTTACTTTTCCGAGCCTCGCCAGTATTGGGCCCACTTGCTGTCCACGAGTTCGAACACTTCGGGACACCCTTGTTCAAGGAGTGCTTTTGACACCGCTGGCCAGGTTTTCGGGCCGCCTTCGGCTGGCAGCTGCCGGGTGGCGTCAATTACAAATTTGCTACTCAGCCCGGTGGTTGGCCGGCTCGGATCTGGCATCATCATCTGTGTTTGCGGAATCATCAGGCTTGCGGTCCCAGGCTGCCAACGGGCGCCGATCGCGTGAAGTAGGGCAAGTGGGTTGAGGATGTCGATATCCTTGTCGACAACGATAACCACTTTGTTCAAAGCAGTGTTCGCGGCGACACTTTGCCCAGCGGCCATGCCCTCGCCAGGGAACCGCTTGTCGATGCTTAACGCCACCACGCCACTGGCGCCGCGGAGTGAGTAAATCGCCACGAGGTTCGGGATGAGTCGCTTGTAGCGTTTGAACTCGCCAGCCGTTTGCGGGCCTTTGGGCATATCCGCGGTGATGCCGGTAAACGAGTTTACAAACCAAGGATTCCGCCGGTGGGTAATGGCGGTAATGTTTATAAAGAAATTGTTAGGCTTTTCCGGGCCGAGGTAGCCGTACATTTCTCCATACGGCCCTTCGTTTTCTCTCTCATCCAGTGGAATAGTTCCTTCGATGATCATCTCGGCATGGGCTGGGACCAGGATATCGTTGGTTTCGCAGCGCACTACTTCCACCGGTTTGCCTCTAAGCCCGCCCGCCAGCGCAATTTCATCTTCCTGGAAGCCGGTCATTTTGGTGCTGCTCACAGAGAATATGATCGGTTCAGCGCCGAGAGCTATGGCGCACGGGGCCGACGCATCGCCCCTATGCTTCATTGCCATCAGTAGGCGCCAACCGTGCTGCCCTGGCTCCGGATTCAAGCCGATTTTAGTTTTGCCTTTGACTTGACAGCGGTAGGTGCCGACGTTTTTGCCGAGTTCGGCATCCTGCATGATTACGTTGCCCATATTGATGTAACGACCCGCGTCGGCAGGATTAACGCGCAGCCAGGGAAACTGTTCAACATCGATGTCGTTGCCGGTCAGAATGATTTCCTTGCACGGTGCCAAGGCCGCATCTTCAACTTCAACCGGCGGGATGGTCTTCCACGCGCCGCTGTCATCCATGCGCGTTTCCATATGCGCCAACACTGCCCGGTACAGCGTCGGCTGGTCATCGGTGAACGATTCCACGCCGAACGGCAAGGCTTCGTCATCCCAGCCGCCATACAGATTGCCGATGACAGGTCCTTCCATCCACTGTCCGTCAATCTTGATTCTCTCGATCAAAAAGGCGGGCGCTTTGTCATACCCCATTCGTTCGATTAGTCGATACGCAAACCCCGTTGCCTCGAAACGATCCTGGTCCATCTCAGGGATCCGTAACAGTTTGCCGCGGGCCTCCAAGGCATGGACGAAATCACGCAGTGAGTTATAGGGGCCAACGACGCTGCCAGCGTCGGTTTTGGGCGTGGGAACGGCCATGGCAATCACTCCTGCACGCACCTTCTCAAGGCGCTGTTGTTATCTGGCTATGCTAGTAGAGAGCCGCAGGGTTAGCAAACAACCCCACCGTCGCTACGGTCACGGTTCAGCGGGTGGCCGGCGACTTTCGGTATCTGACAGCGGTGCCACTGATTTGCTTGTGCTGTGTTACGCTCGCCGCTCAAGACCCCCGGTTAGGGGTAACATCTCGGCGGCAGCGTTGATGGCGAACCGCGTAGGCTAGCATCGGGGCACAGAGGATAATCATGCGAAAAAAAACCGAGATCAAAATCAAGCCCTTCTGGTATTCGGATATCTGGATTTTCCCGAAGCTGATCACGATCATCACGACGCTGGATAAAGAAGGTAAGGTTAACGCTGCACCATACTCGCATATCATGCAGTACGACGTCATGCATAAAACCCCGCGCATGATGGTTGGGTTTCGCAAAGAATCGCATACTTTCCAGAACATCTGTGACACGGGTGAATTCGTCATCAATTGTCCGCCGGCAGATTATCTGGATGACATGATGGAAACCGCTAGGTTTTGGCCAGCCGGTGTTAATGAACTAGAACATAGCCGGTTTACGCCGATCCCATCGATCAAGGTTAAACCTCCGAGTATCGATGAGTGTCCACAAATCATGGAATGTACGGTGGATGAAATTAAGGTTCTGCATAAAAGCAGTGGGATCGTATTTGGTAACATCGAAACGATCCGGGTTGATGAAGGCTTGGAGAAAATGGATCGGGCGGAGAGAATTCCTGCCATGAATTTGCCGATCGGTCTCGGTGATCAAAACCGCAAATATTATTACCACGCTTATATTGACCGTGTCGTGATGCATGAACTGGTGGAACCCCCGGGCGGCCAGCGCGGCGGTGAGATCCGGACGACTTTGGACTGGGATGAGGACGCGTTGCGGGCACTGATGTCCGTTCCGGTCGGCGTACGAAAAATGGTGACGGAGCAGGTTGAGAACTTTGCCAAAGAGAACGGCGAGGAGCGCGTCACCAATGCACGGTTTGCTGAGATGTCCGAAGAATACGGTATGGACGCAGAATTCCTAGACCGTTTTCGCACCCGCAGCGAAAGAAAGTAGCGTTAGCTTGGATTGTTCGCAATACAGTTAAGGTTTTACTGGCGATCAGCCTACGATTGACTGTGCACGTAAACGCCATCCCCGATGCATGCATAACCCCTAGGGTTTGGGGATCTGGACCGTAAATGCGTATAGGCTTAGTGCGACGAACATAGCGGCTCCGGTTAGGATCGGTACTGTCGGGCCCAGCGAGAACATGGCTAGGCCGGCAATCGGCCCGAATATCGGTCCCACCGTTGTTGCCGCAGAAAGATAACCCGCCGCAGCACCCTGCTCGTGCGGTTCCACGCTCAGGCTGGCGCCACCATTGATGCCCGGCGTTGCAAACGCGAAACCAAAACCGATCATCCCGTAGCCGATGGTCATGATCGTCAGATTCGGCGCCAGTGCAATCGTCAGCAAGGCGATAACGAAAAACGGACCGAAAAGGCGTAGTAGAACCGCTGGTGAGGGTTTGAAAATCTGAAACACGCCGATCTGTATCGTTACGATCACGGCCGCCATCGCTATGAGCGCCCTGGCGGCGATTTGTGCGACCTGCTGCGGGTCGGTTATCCCGAATCGGTCGCGGATGTAGAACGCTGTCACAACATTGAGTGAGATGAATACGAAGAAAAAGCAAGCCCAAAGGATCATGAATGGGCGCAGCCTTGGATCGCCGACCTTGACGTTGGCGACCTGACGAGTCTCGCTGTGCCGAGCCGGTTCTTTGAGATAGATGATTGCCCAAACACCGCCGATCAGTGTAAGGGTGCCCACTGCATACATCGGTACGAGCAAGCCCAGAAACGCCAAGCCGCCACCAATGGCAGGTCCCAGAATGCCACCAAGGCTGTTGGCACCGCCGATAACGGCCATACCCTGCGCACGTCCCGCACGGTCCGTTACATCGGCAATATAGCCGGACGACGATGGGTATACCGCCGAGGCCGTTGCGGAGTAGGCCGCGCGTGCCAGCGTAAACATTATTGCGACCCAGGCTACCGGGTACCATCCATCAATAGCAACCTGCAGGACCAGTGCGATCAGCAGCGTGCCTATTCCACTGCCGAACAGCCCGACTAGGAAAATTGGTTTTCGGCCATAGACGTCACTTTTCCGACCCCAGAATGGAGCCGCAAAAATCAGGGGCAGGTTGCCGATGGTCAACAACACACCAAAGAGAATTTCGTTTAGTCCGACGGATTGCGCCAATGGTGCAATGACGACGAACAGCAGCGACTGTGCAATGGCAAATAGCACCATACCGCCGGCGAGAGTCAGCTTGCCACCAGATTTTGTCTGTTGTGCGTCCAGGGTGTTCTCCGGGCGGCGGCAACCCGGTGCCGTGCCTTTAATGGTCCCCGATGGGAGCTAACCCATTCTCACAATAGTGTTTAGGGTGTTCACCAGGGTTGATAGGCCTGCATCTTGGTCGTCATGTAAGTTTCTTGCACGTGCGAAGTCTTTTTTTGGCCGCACCCCGGTTGTTTACTCAACCCAATACAGAGCCAATCTGAGCGCAGGACCCCCGGTTTGATGGCAGGGGTTGCGTCCAACTGTGTGCCACGGTCCGATTCCAGTCGCCAAGCTTAACAATTGGCCATGCCCGGCAGTGAGCCTAATCGGACGGTGTTGGAAGCTCAGGTAGAG
>JAYZJE010000098.1:0-7753 GCA_036164895.1 Pseudomonadota bacterium | reverse complement strand
TCGCAGTCAGGCTGAGTTCCCGTGAGGCATTACCCCGTCGTTGGCCGTCAACAAAAAGTTCCGCGTCTGGCGGGTCACTGACTATTTTTACGATTCCAATTCGAGGGCGCAACTGAACCGTTAACTTGCGCTCCCTTGAATCGTCAACCTCGATTGCTCGGCTCGCCGCCTCATAACCCGCTTTGGTGAGCTGGATATCATACACCGCACCCTTAGACAGCTCGACCGACAGCGGGGTCGTTCCGCGGAAACGGCCGTCTACTGTAACCGCTGCGCCAGCTGGGTTGCTGGCCACGCTGAGTATGCTATCCGCCTCTTCAAGCTCGATAGTGGCAAACTCCTTTGGTTGGTCTGCGACGAACGTAAGCGGTTGCCGCCATTCCTTGTAGCCGGACTTGTAGAGCACAATCTCGTGGGTCCCTGCCATGATTGCAACGATGTTGGGAGTTTGCCCAAGCTGCTCGCCATCAGCACTTATTGAAGCACCCGGCGGCACCGTCGAAAACGATACATTCGCCCAACCAGGCACCAGCTCCGCGTCGAGGGTTTGTTGGAAATCCCGTCCTTCGACTTCCAGGGTCGTGATGAATTCAAGGTACCGCTTAGCACTAATTCTGACCTCGTAGGAGCCGGCTTTGAGCAGCAACTCATTCGTCGGAGTTTCCCCGACCAACTCGCCGTCAACCCAGACTTCGCCGGGCACACCCCGACGCGTCGTGATGGTTATTCGCCCCGGCAGCTTCTCCAGGCTGAACTGAAACTCCTGGTTATCAGCGCTACCGACTGTTATTGGCTGCTTCAGGCTGACGTAACCAGCGGCCACCATGTTCACCGTGTAATCGCCCTGCCGCAGCAGGTATCGGCCGCCGAGCCGAGGCGTCAGTAAACCACCCGTTATTTCGATCTCTGCATAGTCGGGGTCTGTTTCGATCAGGACCGGTTTAACGGTGAAACCGTAAAACGCCAAAGCAGCCAGCAGTACCAAGGCACCGTAAACTGACGCCTGCACGATTTTGTGCCGGCGCTCTTCCGGACCACCTTCGGCCTTCCGGGTTCGCCGCGTCCTGAGCGGGGTGATCGTCCCGGCAACTGCTCCCTTCTCCGCCTGGAGGTCTGGTGGCAATGTCTGATAACTGGCTTTCGGATAGGTAACCTCAAGTTGCATCTGATCGGCGCCGGTTTGGCAGTGTACTTCGATGCCGCCGACGCTCAGTACGTTGCCGTCCGCAAGCCACGTCGTACTGGTGATCGCTTCGCCGTCGACTTTGATGGTCTCAGCAGCACCGGTGGACTGCACGAAAGCACGGTCGCCGAGCACCCCGATCAGCGCAACGGAGGTTGATGACAGCACGCCGGGAATTTTTATGTCAGCGCTTGTATCGCTGCCAATGTGCAAAGGCAATTCGCTCTCGCTCAGCGAACGGCTGCCACCGGAGTCCTTGATAATAATTCTGAGACTCAAATCGGGTCCTCACAACGCAACACGACCGGGGACGTTAGCCCACCCGGCGCAACGCGAAAATCCCGACGCACATCCCTGTAACCGTCGCGTGAACCAACCGCTACATAAGTTCCTGGCCGCAACTCGAGAGTTCTCTGGATGAAGGTTCCTAGATTGCCAACTTTATAGACTACAACATTGGTCAGATTGTTGGATTCGAACTGCACTGAGACCGGTGTGGCCGCTATCTCAAGCAATTCGGTAAGCTGTAAAATCTGATCTGCGAGAATGGGGCCTGGCTGTTCGATCGACTGAGCAAAAATCAAGACCTGATTCGCCCGTTGCCAAATCGGTTGTTCATTAAACTGGTCCGCTGCATTGATTTCATAATTCATGCGGTTTTTCAGTTCTTCACGCTGGCGCGCGCGCTGCAGCGCCTGCCTTACAGGCACTAGCGAACCGTCGATTTGCAGAATTTCCTGGTATTTTTCGGCCGCTGCAGACCACTGCTCCGCTTGATCGAATCTTTCCGCCTCGGTACGCAATAGAATGATCCGTGCAAGCTGCTGCTCTTCTGCTATTTGTGCGAGGGCACTGTTGGCATCCCGATCTTCGGACCTGAGGCGCTTGGCTTCCTCGAATTGCCGCCGTGCCTCCACATAATTTTTTGCGGCTAAAGCGGCATAGCCCGCGGACATCGTAGATTCGTATCCAATAGAAACCAGGGTTGCACCAATTCGTTGCAGACCCTCACGCGCTGGACTCCACTCCGGGTCAAGGTCAAGCACTGTTTGATAGGCTTTCTGGGCTCGGTTCCAATCCTCCGCAATCGCCAACGCCGAGGCTTCCGCCATCACTTCGAGCACGCGATCCAGATTGATCGCCCGGTCCATGCCCGCCTTTGCCTCATCATTGTCTGCCTGAATTGCCAGCACCAGTTGAAAACGGTCCAAGGCCGCGGCTTTGTCGCCAGCTTCAATGGCTGCAAACCCATCTTGCAGGGCCCGGTTGGCAATTTCTGGCGCACGCACCTCGAGTGATTCAAGCCGCTCAATCGAGCGCCGATATGCTGCAGCGGCATCTGCGTAATTCCTGGTCTTGTAGTGCTCGTCGCCGGAATCGGCAAACAGACGCGCCTCCGCCCAATCGACGCCACCCCAGAGGTTAACCCCGACTGACTGCAGTTGTTCGTCCAAGGTCAACAGCGTACCTAAAGCGTCATCAGCAAGCTCACGCGCGGCTTCCAGGGCAGCGGTATTTTCAACCACCGCCTGTTCTTCCGCTGGCTCTAGCTCGTTGCCGCCCGCCGGCCCGCGCACATTTTCCTGCTGGCGATCCTCAACAACCCGCGGCAGGATCACGATGACCCCCAACGCCAGTAACATCAATAAGCCCAGCGCTGTGTAAACCAACCGCCCGGGAATCGAGGATTTTCGCCGGCGCGCCGTCGCGATTTCGGTCACCTGCGCCGCTGCGGTTGGCGCATCGGACGCAGCAATACGCTTGCCTCGCCGCCGCGCAACCGGGGCGATCGCGGCTTCTCCAGACCGGTCTGGCGCTTCCAGATCTCGCAAGACTTCTTCCAAGATAGCTCGCACTGCACCCATACCGGCCGGCCGGCGCACGGCGTCTTTGTCGATCATGGCTGCGACAAGTTTGGCAAGTTGATCAGGAATTTCGCCCGCCGCTCGAAACGACGTTAGGTTTTCCGGCTGCTCCGACGGAATTCGATTAACTGTCTTTGCCGGATCAAACAATGGCTGGCCGGCGATCAATTCGTAGATCAAAGCGCCCAGGGAATACACGTCATCTGAAACCGATGGTGTTTCGCCGGCAAATTGCTGCGGGCTCATTGACGGCAGTGATCCGCCGGTTCTGAGCATTGCCATTGGGCGGTCCGCAACCATAGCGCTGGCAATGCCGAAATCGCCGAGGAAAGGGTTGCCGGTTTTGCCCGTCAGAACATTTGTCGCTTTGATATCGCGGTGAATAATGCCTTGTTGGTGTGCAAATTCCAGTACATCGGCAATAGGTAGAATGGCTGCAACAATGCGATCCAGTCGCTCTCCGCGCAGCGCCCCAATATTCGCCCCGTCGATAAATTGCATTGAAATGAAAAAGCGGCCCGAATCGCTATGGAAGTCATAGACCCGAACGATATTGGGATGAACCAACTGCCGCGCCTTACGGCATTCAGATCGCAGCAGTTCGACGAATTCTGGAGATTCTGCTAGGTCAGGGTCGAGAATCTTGAGTGCAACGTTTTCGTTCAGCTCATCGTCACGCGCCAACCAAACCTCGCCCATGCCGCCCCGACCGAGACGTCGGATCAGCCGGAAGCGAGCACCAAAGGTTAGCCCCTCCTCCAATTCACGCATATTGCTGTACGGTCAGTCTTGCGGAACTGGTATCCCGCTCTCGCCGAGATCAGCTTCGTAGGCGAGCCCCGTCTCACTCGCATAAATTTCATGGAGCAGGCGCCGCCATTCCTGGTACTTCTCCTCGGCGTTTCCCGTCAGGCGTCGAGTCTGTCCTTCAACTTCAATAACTACGGCTTCTGCTTCCGCATCGAAGGACATTCCCAGCTCACGGAGCGATTCCGTATGCTGATTTGCCTCGGAGCTCAGCGCAAAGCCGGTCTTCACGCTATCCAGGCCCGCAATCACTGCGGTATTGGTAACCGCGCTGTTGCCACCACCGCTGCCCTCGTACGCGACAGCACCGAGGATCGCAGCCAGCCCGAGTAATTGCCGCATCCGGGCAGAGCGCTTGAGTTCCTTGTATCGGATAGATTCTTCACGAGACATCTTGCGCCAGTCTTCGTAGGGCTTGGATATATCGTAGTAAAGTCCCGCATAGTATTCATTGAGCGTGTCGACGAGCATGTATTCGCGTTCTCTTACCGCCCGCAGCCTCGCCACCATTGGGTCTCCTTCAGCGGGGAGCCTTTTTATGCTGTAAAAGCCTTTTCCGTCCTGTTTGAGATGGTCTTCAAATGCAATCGGAACCAAATCGGCGGCGTAGCGAAGCTCCGCAATGCTGCGGATGGTCTCGATTTCCGGATCGGAAAGATTCTCCCGAATGTTCAGCAAATCATTAGCGATTTCGTTGTACACATTCTGATAAGGATCCTGGCTCAGATCCCTGAATTTTGCGTAAGCCTTAGCTGGCACCTCAGCATCGTAGGTCTTATTCAGCCATTCCTTGCCGCCAGCATCCCAGGCACCAACACGAAGTCTGACTTCCAGTCCATTCGAACGGTCCACGCGCCCCCAGACGAGCAAATCCACAGCGTCCGACCGTTCCGGAATAACCCACACGGAGCCCCAAAAGCCCGTGCCTTCGAGCGTGTTCTTAAGATGATACGGCATGTAACGTGCTTCGGCGCGCCGGACATCGGGGAACACCAGTTCTTTTTGTTGTTCCTTTGCAGTTTTGGGAATACCGGGATCAAAAATCATGATTCCAACATCAATCAATTGGTTGACGCTGACTTCGGTTTCCGCCCGTTCGATATCGACTTCCTCATAGTCGACCGCGCGGGATACGGCGCAGCCATATGCTGCTACTGACAGCGCAACGACCGTCAATGCAAGGCGAATTTGTTCGAAACGGGGTACATCTGGAGTCATTCTTTAATTTATCCCCGTGTGCTTCCGGTATTCCTCCCAAATCGCCTCGCGAAGAACCGGGTCTTCCTCTGCCATCGCCATTTCGCGAATTTGCTCGCCCACAGCGTCGTCGCCGCTGCCATCAATGGGAATGTCATCGGGAATTTTTGCCACGTTCGCGCTGTCCCGGTCAGATCCTTGGTTATCACGGCCGGAACGCTCCGTGCTCGTGCTACCTGACCCGCCACCGGCTTGACTACCCTCCGCGCCGACCTGTGGGCCGCTTCCGGCCTGACTGGATTGGCTCCCATCACTGCCGCCTGCCGTACTAGCGTTGCCGCCGGATGCTGATTCGCCGCCCGGCAAACCAGCCACACCACCTGGACCCTGTCCGATGCCGGCATCTTTAACCGACCCGGAATCGGCCTGCTCACGGCGGCCGGCAGCCTTGGCTGAGCCACCGCCGGATCTGGCAAGTACCCCACGTTCCCGCGAAATATCACCATCGAAATCGCCCATGGATTCATTTAGGACCTGATCTGGATCCTGGGGCCAGCCGGAGCCGCCCATGCTGCCCGACGAACCGCTCATGCCGCCCATGCTGCCAGACGAACCACTCATGCCGCCCATGCTGCCAGACGAACCGCTCATGCCACTGGATGATCCAGAACTGGACGGGGACGGCATGGATCCGCCGCCGCTGGAGCTGGAACTGCTGCGGTCAGGTTTACTCAGAGGCGAGGTTGATCCGCAGGCTGCTAGCAAAACCGCCACCACTAACGCAGCCAACCGCCGCAATGCCGTGCTTGAAATATTCACCATAAACACCCGGTTAAAACCCGCATTTTAAACGCCATTATACCCCGTACTGCTGCAGCCTCTGGGGGATATCAGTGCTGCCTAGTGGCTAATTTCAGCAGTCTTCGGATTGTGTCTGACACGCCAGTTTACTCTTCAGTTATACGAATTTTGATGGTGACTCAAAGCACTCCAACCGAGCCGTGGGTCTGCGAAAGAAAACAACACGACGTAGTTAATCGCTGACCGCGATCACAGCCCGCTACTATGCATTAACGTCTGGATCGGTGCCCGGTTGACGAGAAATCTGTAATAAAATACTTGGCATCCACCTCTGCTGCCTCGCCTCCCCGGGCACAAAACCTGAGGTTCTGCTGCGCCGCGTTGAGTCGGATCAAAAACCAACAAAGCGATCTGTTAGCATCTATGGCCTCTACAGAAAACGCATAAATAACAGAGTTAAACATACAAGGAGCCTGAAGCCATGGGGCTTGAAGACGTTCTCACCGATTTCCGGAGCAAGGTTGGCACCGAAATTCACGTCAGTGACTGGGTCGAGATCACTCAGGACATGATCAATGCATTTGGCAAGGCCACCGGCGACATGCAGTGGATCCACACCAATCCTGAGCGAGCCGCGGCCGAATCGCCATATAAGACAACGATCGCACACGGCTACTTCACGCTCTCTCTGTACCCAAACCTGCGCGGATTCGTCGACGCATCAAAACCTCTGTTTCCCGACGCCAAAAATGTTATTAACTATGGGTTGAACAAACTGCGCTTCCCTGCAGCAGTCCCTGTCGGCAGCCGCATTCGCGCGCACATCGAATTAATGTCTGCCGAGAAAGTCAAAAACAGTCTCGAAGTCATCGAGAAATACAGCATCGAGGTTGAAGACCAAGACCGACCGGCATGTGTAGCCGAGGCCATCATGCGGGTGTACTTTTGACCGCATTTTCGAGTAACCGACAAAATGGCATCGCGAGCACCAGCTAACCGCGGAGCAAATCTTGGCTACAGATGAACTGACCGTTGCATTGGTAGACAGCGTCCTGCGACTTACGATTAACCGGCCGGACCAACGCAACGCACTAAGTCTGGCGGTGCTGGATCAGATTGGCGCAGCGCTGAAGTCTCACTCAACGGACGATGACATCAAGCTCGCGATCATCACCGGCGCCGGTAACCGCTGTTTCGCCGCTGGCGGTGATCTCAAGGAACTTGATGCCGTGCGATCCGAAAACGAGACGCGCATGATAGCTGAGCGTGGTCGAGCGGCGCTGGACGAAGTACGCTATTTCCCGGCTCCGGTTATCGGCGCCATGAATGGGCACGCGCTCGGCGGTGGCGCGGAACTGGCAATGGCCTGTGACATTCGTATTGCCGCTACTCACGCCGAGCTCGGATTTTTGCAATCGACGCTCAATGTTACGACTGCCTGGGGCGGCGGAGTGGATCTTATCCAGACCGCTGGCAGCAGCACCGGCTTAAGAATCCTTGCTACCGGGAGTCGCCTAGATGCGCAGCAAGCCATGTCACACGGGCTCGTGGACGCAATTTGCCCGGTGGATCAGCCGTTTGCCGAATTCGTTTCTACATACATTGAAGCTTACGTCGACAAGAACGCCTTGGTGTTGCGTGGCTGCAAGGCCATTACGACAGAATACCGCCAACAGGCGCATGCAGCGCTGGACCATTTGGCACAAAACCACTTTATCGCAACCTGGAGACACCCCGATCACTGGGCTGCAGCCGAGAATGCATTAACTCGCAATCGGAAGCGAAATAGGTAAGCGGCTTTATTCTAGTTTCGGAGTTCCCGGCGAAGAATTTTTCCAACGTTAGATTTTGGTAGTTCGTCGCGGAACTCGACATACCGCGGCACTTTGTAGGGAGTTAG
>JAYZJE010000097.1:0-3643 GCA_036164895.1 Pseudomonadota bacterium | reverse complement strand
GTAAGTCAATCAACTCCTGACGGATCATGTAATAAATTCGGCTCGAACTCTGGAAGAATGGGCGGGATCATTGCACGAGAGCCCAGCCATTTTGTGTGTCGCGGACACGTCTGTCTTCCTGCAGTTTGATCAGAGGCGCTAGCAGTGAGCGCATCGCGACCCGGTGCAGCCGGGCATTGACGTCGTCATAGACGGGGGCGAGCAATTCTTCAGCGGTTGCTGCTCCGCGCGCGTTCAGTACATCGATCAGCTTGGTTTCACGCTGCAGTCGATGATGGATGATCCAGTCAATGATGGCGTCGGGGTCATCAAGCATGTCCCCATGGCCAGGCGCGAGTTGCCGGACTCCCAGTTCCTTCAGGCGGCGCAACGATGCCAGATACTGGTTCATGTTGCCATCGGGAGGATCGATGACCACCGTCGATCCATTTATGATGTGATCGCCGGTAAATAACCAATTAAGTTCTTTATGCAGATAGCACAGGTGATTGGACGCGTGGCCCGGAGTGTGCACGGCACGCAGCGTAAACTCGCCCGTCGTCAACCGATCGCCATCGTTCAGCACCTGCTCTGGAAAAAAACTCTGATCCTGTGACTCACCGGTTGGTGGTGGTTGTCCCATCAGCGTTGCGCCAGTCGCATCGGCCAAGGGTTTAGCGGCCGGGGAGTGATCCAGATGCGTATGGGTTACAACGATCCAGCGAATCGTGCCAGCAACTGCAAGCTGTATCGCTTCCACGTGTTCGGGAATCAGCGGTCCGGGATCTAGTACCGCCACCTCTTTCTCCCCGAACAAGTAGGTGTTCGTGCCGGATCCCGTCATGATGCCGGGATTCGGTGCCACGAGTCGGCGCACCCCCGGGGCAATTTGCATCGTGGTTCTTGGTGTCAGCTTCCGGGTCACTTTGAATCTGCCGGGTAATCCGGATCGCTAGGTATCAGAAAGCGCTTCTGGCCGCCTTCCTCTATCATTATCGGCCGCACCATTGAAATGCCATCGCGCCAACGCTCCCTGGCCCAGGTTTGTAACGCGCCGAGGTTAGAGAACTCCGCCAGCGGCTCGAGATTTTTTACGGTCGGCAATATCATGCTCAGTTCTCCCGCATGGGCCATATCGAGTGCCCGCGCGGGCGTCAGCCAGCGGCTGTGGACCAACTCCTGCCCATCGATCCGCGCTTGCTGGCCGTTCGGTAACACCGCCAGAAAAAACCGCGTCGAAAACCTTTCGCGAATCAGGCGCAAATGCAGCGGCGCTTCCCAGTGCGCGATGTAATGTAATTCATCGGCAGCCAATGCCAGCCCTGTTTCGCTAAATAATTCGGGCCAGCTCAGATCGCCCTCGGATAATCGCAGGCGCAGCTGTTCTAGATTGCCGCTACGACCCGCATCATTTGCAGTTGCCCAACGCCCCTGACCATCCTGTGCGAGTAATATGCCGGTTTCCTCAAACAATTCCCTGGCCGCGGCACTGTAGAAGTCGAGACCAGCCTGTTCAAGATTGAGACGCCGGTCTGCGTCCTCGGGACGTAAACCGCTCGTCAAGGTATGCACTGCGCGGTCGTGGTTGCTCAGGGACCCTCCCGGGAAAGCGTAGGCGCCACCAAATGCCGTCCGTTTGTGCCGCTGCACCAGCAGGACTTCGGGACCGTCGTTACCATCCCGTGCAAGTATCACGGTTGCTGAAGGCCGTGCCGGCACTGACGCAGTATGCTGTTCCTTCATTCCGCCGTTTGCATAGCCAGCATCGCAATAGATGCTGCCGGTGATCGGTGTAGCAAGTTGTGGTAAGACTGTTGCAGTTTCCACAAACGGACACCGCCGGTATATCCACCTTTCTGACGGGTGAAGGGTTTTATGCTCGGCGTTCGCGATTGAATAGTTTTGTCTATATTGGTATGCATTTCGTCGATCCACTTTCGCGGAGTGATATTACCCGGGTAAATGACACCATTCACCAGATACAGGCGATCTCATGTCCTGTCGTAACGCGCAGGGCTAAACTTGGCTTACACATAAACATCCGGAATCGCGATTCTATGCCAGTGTAGTCGCTGTGAATGGTAAATGCCCTCCAGCGGCCGGTGCGACATTGTTGTGTGTCTACCACGCGCTGCCGCACAGAACACAGCTGACTATTACGCGGAAGGCATTTCAGTACCTGTGAGTGCAGGCAGGTTTCCTGTCCACGCGACAACAGGGTAAGTCTGATTGCTCGTCCGGGTCAGTGCCGAAACGTTCCTGTGAAATTGCGCTAAGATTAACCGCAAACTATAGCGCTGAGTGTCCACCAATGGGAGTAGGTGCATGCCCTATCTGTTCATCCTATTACTGATCCAATGCTTGCTTCCGGTGTTTGCTGCAGATGAGCCGGTGATTGACATGCATTTTCATGCTTGGCCGCGTGGAGCAGAAGGTCCGCCCGATCATCCCAAAAACCTCGAATATATGCGCGCCCGCTTGCAACAGTTGAAAGAGTTCAACGTCGTGCTTGCCGCGACCAGTGGGCCGCAGGAATTTCTCGACCTATGGAGTCAGGAGTTGCCCGACCGGCTGATACTGGGACCCATATTTCCCTGCAATGATGGCTTGAATCCGAACCGGAATCGGTACAGATGTTTTACCGACGGTGGTGAGTTTCCTAATTTTGCATGGCTCGAAGCGCAATACACGAAAGGCACTTATCAATTGATGGGTGAATTACTGAACCAGTACGCGGGCATCGCGTACGATGATCCGCGCATGGACAAGTACTATGAACTAGCGGAACGACTCGAAATCCCGGTCACAATTCATACCCACGCTGCGCCGCCGAGGACTGCTAGCAACTGTTGTCCAAATTTTCGTGTGTCGCTCGGACACCCGTTGCTGCTCGAGGAGGTTTTGGTCCGGTATCCTAAGTTGGAAGTGCAAATCATGCACGCGAACCCTCTGGTCTACCCGATCGTGCTGGACATGATGATTCAGTACCCTAGGATTTATGTCGATGTCAGTCCTTTTCAGAAAATCCTGCCGCGCGATCAATTTCACCGCTTGCTAGCTGCATTTAAAGAAGCCAGGTTGCTGAATCGGGTGATGTTTGGCAGTGACGGGGACAATTACGAATCAGCACTGGAGGCGTATCGGTCTGCTGAGTTTCTGACCGACGGTGAACTGGAAGGCATATTTTGCCGTAATGCCGCCAGGTTTTTGGGTAGACAGGGGGTGTGTGATCCTTAGGGTAGTCTGAGTAAATATCACTGGTGAAGCACATTATAAAATAATAGCAAAAAAATATTTCACGTCGGCCGTGTTTCCTTTGTGCGTGGCGGATCAGGGAACGCTGGTCCGGGGTTGGACCGTATAATAATAAACGGCTGCAACACACCATACGGTTGAACGACAAGGCAACCCAAAGTTGGAGAAACAGGCATGAGTAGACCAAAAATTCGGCATCTCGCCTTATACACGCCGGACACGGACAAACTGGCAGCGTTTTATGTCAAGGTGTTTGATATGGAAATAAAGCTCAGGGCTGGGCCAATCGGAAAAGGTCCCGTGTTTTTAAGCGATGGCTACATGAATCTGGCCATACTGCCAGCAACGACCCAGGGAGAAGTTGCAGTTGGATTAAATCATTTTGGGTTTCTCGTCGACGACATCGAGG
>JAYZJE010000096.1:0-4272 GCA_036164895.1 Pseudomonadota bacterium | reverse complement strand
TGCCTGCGGACTGTTACCGTTCCTAATCTCCTCTCGGATTCTTTCAAAGATCAGAACATTCGCATCCACGGCCATACCCACCGTCAATACGATACCGGCGATACCAGGCAGCGTCAGGGAAGCCTGCAACATCGACAGTAAAGCGACGATGAATACCAGATTGGTTAACAACGCTAAATCGGCAATAACGCCAAACCCGCGATAGTAAATCGCCATAAACAGGACCACCAAGCCAAACCCGATCAGTATTGCACGCAGTCCCTTATCAATGTTGTCCTGACCCAGACTGGGTCCGATGGTGCGTTCCTCGACCTTATATATTGGCGCTGCGAGTGCGCCAGCCCGGAGCAGCAGTGATAAGTCTCTTGCTTCAACAAGGTCCAAGCCGGTAATCTGAAAATTACTACTGAACACGCCACGTATTGTCGCAATACTGATAACCTGTTTATCTACCCGGGTTACTTCGACGAATTCGCCGTTTCGCTCAACGGTCTCCCGCCTTTGCTCGACAAACACAACCGCCATTGGTTTATTCAGATTCTCCTTGGTGGTCATCAGCATGCTATCGGCACCACGCGAATCCAGCCGGACAAATACGGCGGGAGAAGAGGTTTGTTGATCAAAACCCTGGCGAGCGTCAACCAACTGACCGCCGGTGACAATGGTCACACGCCGAAGCAATACGGGAGTGCCTGCGCGCTCCAGGAACAATTCACAACCCAGCGGCGCGCGCCCTCGCGCCTGGGCATCAAACGCATTCTCACCTTCGCATACCAGACGGAATTCCAGAGTTGCAGTAGCGCCGAGGACCCGTTCAGCCTGTGACGGATCCTGCACCCCGGGCAACTGAACAACAATGCGGTTAAACCCCTGGCGCTGGACGACCGGTTCCGCAACGCCGAGTTCATTGACGCGATTTCTCAGGGTGCCCGTGTTCTGCTCGATTGCAAAGTTCTGACGTTCGCGAATTTGATCCGAAGTCATAGTCACTACCAGGCTTCCTTCTGCGGTCGTGCTCCGTTCAACAAGCATTAGCGGCTCCGCTTCGCTAATCAGTCGCTCCGCCCTATCAAGGTCGTCCGGATCGCCCAATCGCACTCGAACCTCGCGCCCGACGACACGCACGTTTCGTCGAATCCGCTGTTCCCGCAAAAGCCGACTAAAATCCTCAGCATAGCTTTCCAGTCGCTGCAGGATCGCCGCTTCCATATCGACCTCGAACAGAAAATGCACCCCACCTCTTAAATCCAAGCCGAGACTCATGGGACGCAGGCCAAGCGATCGCAGCCAATCCGGAGTACGCGGAGCCAGTGTCAATGCAACCACGTAGGGCCGACCCAACTTCTGGCGCAACAAGTCGCTAGCTCTAAGCTGGTCCTCGAATAAATTGAAACGCATCAGCACCTTGCCATCATCGAGGTAGCCCGATTTTGGCACAACATCTATTTCCTCGAGCAGCTGCTCAAAGCGATCCAGTTCGAGTGATTCCAATGCAGATGCATCTGCACGACTGATTTGGACGGCGGGGTCATCACCGAAAAAATTTGGTGCAGCAAATAGCAGGCCAACAAGCACTGACGCCGCAACCAGCAGGTTTATCCAGGCCGGGTAGCGATTCATGAATTAGGAATCAGGACCGTTAAATCAGGCAGCCTTAACGGTGCCTTTTGGCATGACAGCACTGATCGTATGTCGCTGTACAGCCAGTTCAACGCCTTTCGCGACCTCAATGGTGAGGAATTGCTCCTTGACGCCAGTCACTTTGCCCAGCACCCCACCAGCAGTTACCACTTCATCACCTGTCGCGAGATTTGAGACCATTTCCCGGTGCTGCTTCTGGCGTTTGCTCTGTGGTCGAATCAATAGAAAGTAGAAAACCACGAAAATCAGTACTAATGGAAGCATAGTCATCCATGTGTCGGCTCCACCAGCCGAAGTCTGTGCCCATGCATTGTCAATTAATAATTCCACGACCTGTCCTGACCGGTAAAAAGGCGCCGTATTATGCCACAGATGCCGTTGAATTCTCCTGTCGCTGCCGGAACTGCCGGGCGAATGTGTCCAGAGAACCTTTTTCAATCGCGGAACGAATACGGCTCATCAGCTGCAGATAGAAATACAGATTGTGGATCGTATTCAGGCGTGACCCGAGAATCTCGCCGCATTCATCCAAATGTCGCAGGTAAGCGCGGCTGTAGTTCCGACAGGTGTAACATTCACAGCCCGGTTGGATGGGTTCCAGATCGTCTCGATAGCGCGCGTTCCGAATTCGAACGGTGCCGGCCTCGGTAAAAAGGTATCCGTTACGGCCGTGGCGGGTCGGCATTACGCAATCGAACATATCCATGCCGTGAAGAACCGCGTCGAGAATATCGACGGGCTTCCCCACACCCATAAGGTAGCGTGGCCGCTCAGCCGGCATCTGCGGCACAATATGATTGAGCACCGCGTCTCGTTCCTCGTAAGTTTCACCCACCGATAAACCGCCCAGAGCAATGCCATCGAAACCAATGTTCAACAGTCCACTCAGCGAGTCGGCCCGAAGCTGCGGGTATATGCCGCCCTGCACGATGCCAAACAGTGCCCTACCCTTAGCACGATTACCGAGTTCATCGAAGGCCATACGGCAACGTTGAGCCCAACGCAAAGACAATTCCATAGACCGTTGAGCCTCCTCAGGAACAGCGGGATAACGCGTGCACTCGTCAAACACCATTTGGATGTCGCTGCCGAGATGACACTGCACCCCCATAGAAACCTCAGGACTCAGGAAAACCTTGCGACCGTCCTTTGGCGCCTGAAACTCGACACCCTCCTCGTTGACACGCGTCCGGGACCCCAGGCTCCAAACCTGAAATCCGCCGGAGTCGGTCAGAATCGGCCGCCGCCAATGCATGAAACCGTGGAGTCCCCCGTGCTCCCGGATCACCTCGCCACCTGGACGAAGCATCAGGTGAAAGGTATTGCCCAGCACGATTTCCGCACCCAGCTGCTCCAGTTCCTCTGGCGTCATGGCCTTAACGGTGCCGTAAGTTCCCACTGGCATGAACGCCGGCGTTTCGACATTACCGTGCGCGGTCTCGATGCGGCCGCGGCGCGCAGCGCCACTGGTCGACAAAAGTTCAAACCGAAATGCGCTGGTCATAATTTACGCGTCAGAAACATCGCGTCTCCGTAGCTAAAAAAACGAAACCCCTTCCGGACCGCGTGCGCGTACGCCTCCAATACTTCACGTCGATCTCGGAAAGCACACACCAGCATCAGCAGCGACGAGCCGGGAAGGTGAAAGTTCGTGATCATCGCATCAACGACGACAAAGCTGAATCCCGCCCTGATGAACAGGTCGGTGTCCCCGCGATATGGTTGCACCCGCCCAGACTGGGCAGCGGTTTCCAGTGCTCGAGCGACGGTTGTACCAACTGCCACGACACGGCCACCGCGCGATTTTGCAGCTGCCACGGCTTGACATACGGCATTGGAGACCTCGACAAACTCTGGGTGCAAACGGCCGGTGTCGAGTTGTGCCTGCCGCACCGGCTGAAAGGTACCGGCACCCACGTGCAGCGTCAGCTGGGCCATTTCAATACCCGATTCTTCCAGCGCCCGCAACAACGGTCGATCGAAGTGCAGGCCAGCAGTCGGCGCAGCTGCGGCACCAGGAACGCGTGCATACACGGTTTGATAACGCTCCCGATCCACGAGCTGGTCCGGCCGGTCGATATATGGCGGCAACGGCACATGCCCGTGTACCTGTAGAATTCGATCGACAGGGCCGTCGAATTCCAGGACAAAAAAGGTGTCCTCGCGACCCACGACACGAGCGCCCAGGCCGCCGTCCAGCGTCAGCACAGATCCCAGTTTTGGCGACTTGCTCGACTTGATTTGTACCAGTGCCCGCTCAGAGTCGAGCGTCCGCTCCAGCAAAATCTCCAGCTTTCCTCCACTCGCCTTTTTCCCAAATAATCTGGCCGGCAACACCCGAGTGTCGTTCAGTACCAACAGGTCACCCCGTCTTAACAATTGATTGAGCTCGGCGAAATGCATGTCCCGGTAATCTCCGGGCCGGTCAGTTAGAGACAGGAGGCGGCTCGCACTGCGCTCAGCGAGAGGCTCCTGTGCAATGAGTTCAGTCGGCAGATCATAAAGGTACTCTTTGATCATGAACTGGAATTGTAACGGGCAAACCTCACCCGGTTGAACTAAGGTGGCGTCATACATGGACGTTGATGCCAAGACGAGTGAATGCTTGCAAACAGTACAGGGATAGAGGAA
>JAYZJE010000095.1:0-4550 GCA_036164895.1 Pseudomonadota bacterium | reverse complement strand
CCATGTCGCTATACCACCATCAACTAGAGGATTAATTGCATCGGCGTGCTCGACCGGAGATTGGCCACCGGGCCTGCTACTCCTCAGCGTTGCCAGCGCCGCAATTATAATTCAGCTTAGGCACGCAACATCTGATTTGAGGGTAGAACATGAATAAAAAAGCCTCTGGCACTGACAATCATTCCATTAGTCGCCGCGACCTGATCGCAGGCGCAGCGGCTGGCATTGCCACGCAGTCACTGTCCGGCGGTGAACTTAAGGCAGAAGAATTAACCGCGGCGACGGTATTGATCACCGGTTCGAACCGTGGCATAGGACTTGAACTGGCCCGCAATTATGTGCAGCGAGGTTGGCGGGTTATCGGTACGGCTCGACGGCCAGAAGCCGCGGACGATCTGCAAGCGATTGCTGCCGATCATCCGAACCTGCAAATTGAGCGGCTGGACGTGCTTGACCACGCCATGATCGATAGCCTAGCTGAAAAGCTTAGCGACCTGCCGATCGATGTGTTGCTGAATAACGCTGCGATCCTCGGTGAGCCCAACGACCAGAATTTCGGCAGCCTCGACTACGACCTGTTTGCAAGGGTTATGGCGACTAATGTTTATGGGCCGTTGAAAATGGCCGAGGCATTTACCGACCACGTTGAGCGAAGCAATCAGAAAAAAATTGTTGCGATTACCAGCGCCCAAGGATCCATCACGATGCTGCGCGGCTCGGGTATCGTCATCTACAACACCAGCAAGGCGGCACTGAATATGAGCATGCGCTCTACCGCAATGGCACTAAAGCCCCGCGGCATCACCGTGGCGCTGATATCGCCGGGTGCGGTCGATACCGACATGATGAATCTGGCGTTGGATCGCGCTGGCATAAAGTTTCCGTTGTTGGAGGCTGCTAACAGTGCCGCGATGGTCATCGATATGATCGATAACTACGGTCTCGACATGACTGGCACTTTCAGATCACACGACGACGAAGAATATCCCTGGTAAAAAAGATCAGCCGTCGATCTGCTCGAGGCCGCGAATCATCTTTTCCCGTAGCCTGCTCAGCCTCGTGGCCGGTTGGCTTAATTTATTCGCCGGGCAACTGATCCGGATCTTGCGTCACACGGCAGATCTTAACGCCGTGATTGTCGCCGGTGAATAAACTGGCCACGGCACCCGGCATTTTCTCGAGGCCTTCATCGACGTCCTCGCTGTTGATTAGCTGGCCGTTCTGGTGCCAGTCGGCAAGTGCCTGTTCCGCTTCAGCATAACGGTCCCAGTAGTCGAACGAAACGAATCCCTGCATCTGGGCACGCTTGTACAGCAGGTGCCGGTAATTGATCGGCCCGTTCTGAGGGCCGACCGCGTAATCGGTTGCGATGAATCCGCAAATTACGACGCGTGCCTGCATCGCAAGATGTGTGAGAGCCGTGTTGAGAATTTCACCTCCGACTGTATCAAATACGACGTCAATACCCTGTGGAAATAACTCGGCCAGACGCTCATCAATGATTTCGGTTTTGTAGTTGATCGCTGCGTCGTAGCCTAGTTCATCATGCATCCACGCGCATTTTTTATCGGTGCTGGTGGTCCCAACCGTTACGTTTGCCCCATTGATCTTGGCCAGTTGTCCCGCGACCGATCCGACCCCGCCAGCGCCGGCCGTGACCAGCACTCGGTCGCCGTGCTTCAATGCGCCCACCTCGAGTAATCCGAAGTAAGCGGTGACGCCGGCCTGGCCGAGGATGCCCAGCTGCGTAGACAGCGGGCGAATTGGCCGTGTAATTTTCTTGTTACTGAAGACGAACTCTTTACCGCGCGGCCGTTGCATGGAATAGTCCTGCCAGCCGAGCGAGCCTAGGAAAATCTCACCTTTCGAATACTCGGGATTGCGTGAAGCGACGATCTGACCAACGCCGCGGCCGCGCATGACGTCGCCGACTGCAACGCTTTCCAGCAATTGACCATGATTTCTGTCGAGATAGCCGCGCTGCGCCGGGCCGGGCGCCAGGCAAATTGTCTTGACCAGAAACTCGCCATCGGCGGGTTCAGGAACAGCTTCCTCACACCAGTCGAAAAGCGCTGCGCTGAACAGCTCCCCTGGATAAGGATACCGCACAACCCGCCAGCAACGATTTCCGTCAGCGGCCATGCTTGCTTCCGTCCTGACTGTTCAGCGTGCTGCGGTTCAATCAGAAGGAGACGGTTGGCGGCGCGTCTGCAAATGACCAAACCTTGTAGGGGACCACATGCATTGTGAAGGGATCCGAGAACAGGTGATCTTCGAGCCAACGTCGCCGCATACCAGCCTGGTTTTCAATGTCCCGTTCGGTGAATGGTGCGTCCTTGCAGCGTTCTAGCACGTCGAGGTAGGCGTTGACGAAGCGCGTGTGTGCGTCAGCGACAAACGCGAGGTTTGTTGCATCGATTTCGAGCATCGGTCGCGCATAGAAGGCCGCTCCAATGCAGGCAGCACGCAATTTGTCTTTGTGATAGTCCTTGTAAAGCATTTGGCGAAAGTGCTCGACGTCGTGGCCGTTCTCCTTCATTACGTCGTCTACTGTTGCTTTCATGTAGGCGATGTCCTCGTCGATCCAGGTGCCGGGCGTATAGTCCATGTAACCGGCAATTGCACTGGTTCCGTCCGTCATATAGGCGAAATAAACCGTGGCATGCAATTGTCCAAGCAGCGGGGTGCGCGGATGGAAATCCATTTCGAAATACTGACCCCAAATCATTTCGGGCACGTAGGGAGGATCGGCTTTTTTCATTTGATTGGTATACCAACCGGCTTTCTCGATGACTTCACCCCGGGCCACCAAGACCTCGTGCAAAGCCGTCTCCTCATCGAAGACTCTGGTTTCGGTTTCTTGGCTGCCATTGAATCGTTCGATCGTGTCCAGGAAAAACTGTTGACGATCCTCCATCAGTGAGAGCATTTGTTCTGCGAGTGCAGACTGTTCCCTGTTCAGGCCGCCAATCATATTTTCTTTCCCTGTTATTGCGATTGCTGCGCGGGCCGCGGCGGTGCGCAGCCAACCGGTTGACATTTCCAGCCCGACGACTTTTTTCTACTCGGCGCTTATAGTGACTCAGGCCCTATGACGACTAATGCTTTTCCGACGTTTTGCCCGCTCATCAGACGTGCGAATTGAATTCCCGTATGTTCTAGGCCGTCGACACGGTCCTCCAGGTATTTGACCGTGCCGTCCTTGATCCATGGCGCGACCATGTTGAAAAACTTCTGGCGCCGGTCTTCGAAGTCGTATACGACGAGGCCTTTTAGAACCGCACGCTTGAGTATCACGGTCGTGAGATTCAATCCGACCGCCTTCGACGGATCGTTGTAGTGGCTAATCAGGCCACACAGAATCACGGTGCCGTAGTTTTTTAACACCGAAAGCGCTTCAGCCAGCATGTCACCACCGACATTGTCGTGGTAAATGTCCGCACCGTTTGGCAGCGCATCTTCGAGCGAACCGGGATAGCGCTTGTTTTTGTAATTGATGCAGGCGCTGAAACCAAGGTCGTTGACGACCAGTTGGCACTTCTCATCGGAACCCGCCATGCCGATGGCTGTTGCTCCCTGTTGCATAGCGATTTGTCCAACCATTGACCCGACCGGCCCGTGGGCGGCGGAGACCAGCACCGTTTGCCCGGCCTCTACCTCGGCAAGTTCAATCATGCTTGCGTACGCAGTCAGCCCGGGCATGCCGAGCACACCTACATAGGCGGACAGCGGGGCCTGTTCGGGATCCACTGGGAAAGTTTGCGTTCCGTCCGATACGGAATATTTCTGCCAGCCGCCGAAATGGCGCACGTAATCGCCTTCGGCAAAGCTCGGATGGCGGGATTGGGCGACCTGCCCGACGATTTCCCCGTTGGGCATGTCGCCTTCGCCCATTGGGCGGACAGCCCCATGCCTCCCAGCGATCATCGATCGTTGATACGGGTCGAGTGACAGGTAGATATGTCGGATCAGCATTTCGCCGTCGGCCGGTTCCGGTATCGGTTCACTGATGGTTTTGAAATCCTCAGGCCGCGGATTGCCGTCCAATGGCGCAGTGAGGACAACCCGGTTGTTGTTCCGCTGCATTTTCGTTGTCATAGGGAATGCTCCTGGAGCGCTCGATAGAAATTCTGTCAGCCCAAGAAATGTAATCGTTCGTAGGCGAATCCGGGGTACTTGTTAGTTATATAAGTATTATAGAGCAGCCGAACAAAGACCTATTTGCATGACAGACGCGATCAAGCACATCACCATCGGCGTAGCCGATCTTAACGATGCACTGAAACTGTGGACTGGACGGTTCGGGCTGGATGTCATTACACGGCAAACCGGGTGCGATTCGGGACTCGAAATCCTCTGGGATTTGCCCGCGGGCCAGATTGCCGACCAGGCTCTGGTGGGGACCCCAGGGGCTGAGACGGGCTGGCTTCATCTAGTCCAGTTTGACCGGCCCAATCCGCCAGTACGTAGGGGCGCCACAACGACCGATCTGGGGCCGAAAAGTCTTGACGTCAATTGTCGAGACATGCCGGCACGCTGCGCCGAATTAG
>JAYZJE010000094.1:0-12094 GCA_036164895.1 Pseudomonadota bacterium | reverse complement strand
ATCCAGCGGATTTTCGATGAGTCCGACTGCGCTAAAGCCAATTGTTGCGAGCACCGCCCCCAATGCGAGAATCAACAGCCGGTCGAAATGGTCGAGCAAAACTCCCATGATCGGAGCCCAAACCAGCGCTGCGCTGCTCGACATGACAAACAGCAGCGTCGCGTGGCCCAAGGCTACAGAGGTGTCAAACCCTTGAGCCTGACCGGCCAGCGTGCCCCATAGCACGATGAAGGTACCAGCGATGACCAAGTCACCACGGGCCGCGAACGCTGAAAAATACAGTAGGCGGATGCGCGGCGATCGGGCCGCGCGCAGTCCGATCGCCGCGCTTTCCCTGAAGCCCGCCTTTGCGGGACGTGCACCGGGAATGCCAGGGTGCACCCCTAACGCCGCAATCACCGCCGTCGCGATACAAATACCAGCGGCGACCCAATTCATGTAATAGCCGGTGGCAAGCTCACTGGCGCCCCGCCCTACAAAAAAATCCGGCATCGCGCCGCCGAGCAATCCAATCAGCATCGCACCGATACCACCAGAGATGCCCGACGCGGCAACGAGTTTCCCACGTGAAGCTTCCTCGGGATAATCGTGGACCATGACAGTCAGCATGCAGGTCGTGGCCGCGACGCCGACCGCATACACAAGCCGGCCGTGCAACAGGTCGCTGGCCGACACCGACAATGGATAGACTAGGTAACTCGCGCCGAGAAATGCGAGTCCCAGCGACATCACCCGCCGCCGGCTCGTTTTGTCCGCCAGCATGCCGAATAGCCAGACCATCGCAATGATCATGACCTCAGACCAGACGCCGAGGTCGCCGCTGATGGTCCCTTGCAGCGACTCAGGAATCCCGAGCTTGGTATTCATCAGATAGGTCTGGCTGATATTCACAAACACGACAAATCCGATCGTAATCAGATCAACAAACAAAAACACCGCAACGTGGGTTGGTGTAACGCTGGGCAGCAGCCTTATTGGCCCAAATTTTCGCGTCTGTTCAAGCACCGCATCGGAGCCCGTTGAAGCTGGTTGCTCCAATTAGTTGGCCCAATCGTGTTCGGGGAAAAAATTCTCGAGGGTGCGCTCGCAATAACGCGTCAATGTTTTGCTGTTGCGCGCATACTCCGAGATCGCGCAGTGAAGCGGGGGAATGATGTACTGCGCCAGGATCCCGAAAACGCTAGCATCCACCTCACGCGGCCGATTATCAATCAGGAAAGCCTTGTCACCGAGCAGTTCCTCAATCGTTTTCACATCTTGCAGCCCGATACTTTGAACTTCATCAGGTGTATGCCGCCCGATGCCATGCAGGTGCATGTTCTCGCGGATACGTTCCCGTGCTTTCGCGCTGATATCACTGCGCCAAGGCTCATCCATTGCACCAAACCCCACTTCGCGTGTTGCCGGCCAGTTTTCGTCAGTCAGCCAGCGAGTGTAGCCAATGATCCGGGCAAGGTTCTCCTCAACCATGCGACGCACCGTGTGCGCCGTAGCAAGCTGCGTCGCCGTCAGCCCATCGTTAAGCCGATCGCCGTGCAACTGCTTTAGGTATTCGATGATAAACCCGCTATCAGCCAGCTCGAGATCATCATCTCGAATCCACGGTACTGTACCTTTCGGTGATTTGACCGGTCGTTGCACATACTCGCATTCATAGGGAATGTCTGCGAATCGCAGATAGGCTTCGAGCTTTAATCCGAACGGACTCGGCGTCGGCAACCCCCATGCCGGTCTGAAATTGAACACGGTAATCACTGCGATTCAGGCACGTTGTTTTTAGTCATGCCAGCCTCCCCACCAGTATGTGCGCCGCGTCATACCTCGATACGGAGTTCTTTGATTTTGCGGGCCAGCGTATTGCGACCCCACCCTAGCAATCGTGCGGCTTCCTGGCGCCGTCCGCGCGCCCGCAGCAACGCCGTCCGAATCAGTGCTGTTTCGAATTCAGGCAGCGCAGTTGCAAGCAGTGGGCGATCTGGGTGCGTGTCCAATTGCTGCTCAGCCCAGCGCGCCAGCGCAGTCACCCACTTTCGATCTACACCCTCCGATGACCTTTGACCGCGGAGTTCGACGGGTACGTCATCGACACGGATTTCGGAGTCCGGTGCAATCACTGTAAGGCGCCGAGCCGTGTTGATCAATTGCCGCACGTTACCGGGCCAATCAAAGCTCTGCAGCACACCCAGAGCGTCGTCGCGCAGTGATTTCGGCTGAACACCGAGTTCCTCTGCCGCTTTCGACAAGTAGTGATGCATTAACAGCGGAATGTCCTGGCGACGTTCTCGCAGTGGCGGACTTGTAATGCAAATAACATTCAGCCGGTGAAACAGGTCTTCCCGAAATCGACCCCGCTCCACCGCTTTATTAAGGTCCTGGTTGGTCGCCGCGATGATGCGAACATCAACCCGAATCGGATCCTGTCCCCCGACCCGATAGAACTCGCCTTCGGCGAGCACGCGCAGCAGGCGCGTTTGGAGCGCTACCGACATGTCACCGATTTCGTCCAGGAACAGCGTACTGCCGTCGGCCTGTTCAAAGCACCCAATTCGTCGCCGCTCGGCTCCGGTGAACGCGCCCCGCTCGTGTCCAAACAGTTCCGACTCCAGCAAGTCCGCCGCTATCGCCGTCGTATTGAGCGCAACGAAGGGTGAGTCTGCCCGCGGGCTATGCCGATGCAGTGCACGCGCAACCAGTTCCTTACCGGTTCCGGATTCCCCAGTAATCAAAACGGTCATGCTCGACTGCGATAGGCGCCCGATAGAACGAAACACCTGCTGCATCGCCGGTGCCTTGCCGAGAATCGCCGATGTTCCCTGCTCCACGGCCGCCGCCGCCGCCGGCCGCGGCCCCCGTCCCCGAGCTGCTCGCCGCACTAGCATCACGGCTTTATCCACATCAAACGGTTTCGGCAAGTATTCGAACGCGCCGGCTCGGTACGCTATCACCGCACTGTCCAGGTCAGAGTGCGCCGTGATAACGATCACCGGCAGCGCCGGACAGAGTGACTCCAAATATTGCAGCAGCTCGATACCGCTAATGCCCGGCATGCGAATGTCGGTAACCAGAACATCCGGTTGTTCGCTTTGCAGCGCCAGCTGGGCTGCTTCTGCCTCGGCGAAACTGCGCACCTGCATGCCGTCGTGCTGCAAAGCTTTTTCTAGAACCCAGCGCACCGAGGCATCGTCATCGACAACCCAGACTTTCGCGGCACTATTTTCCAGCATCTGCACCACCACTCAGCCTCCCTCGACGCCGTTTGTCGCCGCCGGCAAATCCAAGTCCGCGACGATTGGCAATCTAACCACAAACACGGTCCGCCCCGGCTCGGATTGGTATTCAACCAACCCATGGTGGCGACTGACCAAATCCTGCGCCAAAGACAACCCCAATCCGGTGCCCTTGTCCCGGCCGCTGACCAGCGGGTAGAAAATTTTGTCAGCAATATCGTCAGGAACCCCGGGACCGTCGTCCTCAATTTCTATACTGGCGACCAATCGATGGCGCTCATGTCCAACGACCGTGTTAGTCAGAGCTCGGGTACGAAACACAACCGCACCGTCTACTCCAGTCGCTTGCAGCGCGTTACGCGCAAGGTTCAGCAATGCCTGAATCAAACGGTTTCTATCAAGCCGCATTGTTGGCAAACTTGGGTCATAGTCACGCCGCACAACAAAGCCTTTGCCAGCCTCAGTCTCGACCAGTGCAGCTACGTGTTCGAGTAATTCGTGCAAGTTGACGGTTTCTTTGCACAGCTGCCCCACCGGGCCGAGCAGGCTGTCCATTAGTGTAGCCAGTCGGTCCGCTTCGCCGATGATGATCCGCGTGAACTCGCGCAATTCTTCCCCCGGGAGCTGACGTTCAAGCAATTGGGCCGCCCCGCGCAATCCACCCAGTGGGTTTCTAATCTCGTGCGCCAGCTGGGTGATCATGCGGCGGCTGGCGCCGTGCTGAGTCATCAACGCGTTTTCCCGGTTGATTTGGTGGCGTTGGGTGGCATCGATCAGCTCGAACACCACCAGTTCACGGGCATCGGTGTCCATCAGTGGCGTAACGCGGACCGCGAGATCCAGCACCTTACCGTTGCGCAACGGGGATGCCACACTGAGTTCCTGACCAAAACTCTGCCGCTCGGCGAGCGCTCGCTGCGACAACTCCACCAAACCGGTGAAGTCAGGGAACAGAGTGTAGAACGATTGCCCCTGGCCCCTCGCTGCGCTGATGCCAAGCATCGCCTCTGCGGAAGCATTGAGTCGCTGTATAGTGCCGTCGGCGGCAACCACTATCACACCGGTTGTCAGGCCGTTGAGGATCTCGACGGCGCGCATTTCGGTTTGGGCTGAATCTACGGTCGGCCGCCGACTGGCCCAGCGACCGGCGGTAGATTTGCTGCGTTGTTCAGCAGATTCAGTGCCGTTATCATCCACCCAACGATACACTCCCCTCTGCTAACAACGGTGCCACCAGAATAATGCCGATAACGGATACAAACACTCGTATCCTCCTTGCAGCATAACGCCCACCGCGCCGGCCGGCTCACCTTGAAACAGCCCGCTTAAAGGCTGTAATACATATCGAACTCAACCGGATGCGTGGCCATACGCAGCCGCGTAATCTCCTCCACTTTGAGTGCGATATAACCATCGATCAAATCATTGCTGAACACGTCGCCGGCTAGCAAGAACTCACGGTCGGCACTCATCGCATCGAGCGCCTGCTCGAGAGAGAAACAAACCGGATCCAATTTTGCTTCCTCTTCGGGCGCCAAGTCATACAGGTCCTTATCCATCGGCGGACCGGGATCGATCTTGTTCTGTATGCCATCGATACCGGCCATCAGCATCGCCGTAAACGCAAAATACGGATTCCCGCTGCTGTCCGGGAAACGCACCTCGGCCCGGCGGGCCTGCGGATTAGCATCGAAGGGTATACGCACTGCTGCAGACCGGTTTTTTGCCGAGTAGGCCAGTAATGTCGGCGCCTCGAATCCCGGCACTAGGCGCTTGTAACTGTTTGTGGCGGCATTACTGAATGCATTGATCGCCTTGGCGTGCTTCAAAATGCCACCAATATAATGCAAGGCCGCCTCGGACAACCCGCCGTAGCCGTCACCGGCAAAAATGTTGTTACCGCCGCTGAACAGAGACTGGTGAACATGCGCGCCATTACCGTTGTCTTCAACCAGAGGTTTGGGCATAAATGTCGCGGTCTTGCCGTAACTGTGAGCAACGTTCATAAGCACATACTTTAGTGTCTGCACCGCGTCGGCTTTATTGACCAATGAATCGAACTTGACACCGATTTCGCCCTGACCGGCGGTTGCAACCTCGTGGTGATGAACTTCCACGATAAGCCCCATCTCCTCCAGAGCCAAGCACATGGCAGAACGGATGTCGTGCTGTGAATCGACAGGAGGAACTGGGAAATAGCCACCTTTCACACCTGGACGATGACCGATATTGCCGTCTTCGGATTGCGCTCCGGCGTTCCAATGAGCCTCGACGGAATCCACTGAGTAGAACGCTCCCTGCATCTGGTTGCTGTAGCGCACGTCGTCAAAGATAAAAAATTCGTTCTCCGGCCCAAAATACGCGACATCTGCAATGCCGGTGGACTTCAAGTATGCTTCGGCGCGGCGTGCGGCCATCCGTGGACACCGGATATAGCCCTGCATCGTCGCCGGCTCGTAAACGTCGCAACGCAGGTTCAGCGTCGCCTCCTCGGCAAACACATCCATGACCGCGGTCGCCCCGTCCGGCATCAGGATCATGTCGGAATCGTTGATGTTCCTCCAGCCAGCGATCGACGAACCATCGAACATCTTACCTTTTTCGAAAAACCCATCGTCTATGACGTGGCTAGGCAAGGTGACATGCTGTTCCTTGCCTCTGGTGTCGGTAAATCGTAGATCGACAAATTTAACATCTTGTTCTTTTAGCAAGCTAAGTATCTCAGCGGGTGTCATCGCTTCTCCTCCAGAGATTAGGTTGTATTCATCCTAGACCGGCTGGCCAGTCCCGGGTACCCCAGTCGCGGCCTAATATGCCCCAACCGACAGACGAAACCCAGGACGACGACGATCGCTCTAAATCGATGTCCTTCCCGAATGGCTTGCGTCTCTTACTGAAGCCCGCCGCACTCCTCCCACTTACGGCGCGCTGGCCCCGTTACGCTGCACGATAAGTGCCAGCCCGAGGCTCTTTATGACCAATTGACTTTTTTACGATCTTCGCTCTCGCGGTCGATCGCTGCGCACTATTTTAGAGCATTCGACTGAGCATGTGCACGTTATTAGTGGTGCGGCGCTGCGAAGCGGCAACATACCCGCCAGTAAGCGCGGTGTTCTGCAAAAAAGGCGCTATACTTGCGCCGCCCTCATGGCTTGCAAAGGGCCCGCCGCCACGGAAAACGCACGTGACCTTTCAAGACTTGATCCTTTCGCTGCAGCACTACTGGGCTGAGCAGGGCTGCGTTATCCTGCAGCCTTATGACATGCCAATGGGCGCCGGAACATTTCATCCCGCCACGTTTCTCCGCGCCATTGGTCCGGAGCCGTGGAGCGCTGCCTATGTGCAACCCAGTCGGCGGCCTACCGATGGCCGTTATGGCGAGAATCCATTTCGACTGCAGCATTACTACCAGTTACAGGTCATCATCAAGCCATCACCGAATGACATGCAGGAACTGTATATCGACTCGCTGCGCGCACTATCGATCGACCCGCTGGTACACGACATCCGATTTGTCGAGGACAACTGGGAATCACCGACGCTCGGTGCATGGGGCCTAGGCTGGGAAGTCTGGCTAAACGGCATGGAAATCACTCAGTTTACTTATTTTCAGGGAGTCGGTGGGCTGGACTGCCGACCGGTATCCGGCGAGATTACCTATGGACTGGAACGGATCGCGATGTACCTGCAAAGCGCTGAAAGCGTCTTTGACCTCATCTGGACCGACGGACCATTGGGAAAAGTCACCTACGGCGACATTTATCACCAGAACGAAGTCGAGATGTCCCGCTATAATTTCGACGAAGCCGATACCGATATGCTATTTGGACGCTTCGACGACGTCGAACGGCTGTCGCAGCGACTGCTTGCTCAGGGGCTGACGATACCCGCATACGAACAAATATTGGAGGCCTCGCACACGTTCAATTTACTCGATGCCCGCAAGGCTATTTCGGTCTCCGAAAGGCAGCGCTACATCCTGCGCGTCCGGGACCTCGCCCGTGCTGTTGCACAGTCCTACTACGACGGCCGCGCGGCGCTGGACTTTCCACTTCTGGGCAACGACGCAACGGCCGCTTGAGGCGGAGAACCAGGGGCATGGAAGACTCAGCCGCCAGCGCGGACTTCCTCGTCGAGATCGGCACCGAAGAACTGCCCCCTCGGGCGCTGCCGGATCTTCAGGCGGCGTTTACTAGCGGTCTCGAAAGCGCACTTCGAAAGGCCAGGCTAAACTGTAATAGCCTGCAATCATTTGCCACGCCGAGGCGGCTCGCCGTACTCGTCACCGGGCTGCAATTGACCCAGTCGTCCAAGAAAGTCAAGCGACGTGGGCCGCCGATCCGGCAAGCCTTCGACACTGATGGGCAACCGACGCGCGCTGCTGAAGCGTTCGCTGAAAGTGTCGGCGTCACGCCAGCCAAACTTAAGATTCTGGAGACCGACAAGGGGTCGTGGTTGACCTACCATGGCGAAGTCGCCGGCCACGCAGCAGCAGACCTGCTTCCGGACATGGTTTCATCCGTGCTGAATAACCTGCCTATCCCAAAAAAAATGCGCTGGGGCGATCGAGCGGCGGACTTTGTTCGGCCGGTGCACTGGGTCGTCATGTTGCTCGGGCAGAAGGTGCTCGATGCCAAGATTTTTGGACTGAAGGCTGGCCGCTCGACGCGCGGCCATCGCTTTCACGCGCCGGGCGCGATCGAATTGAAGCGTCCGGCAGATTATGCAAAGCAACTGCGCAGCAAGGGCATGGTCATTGCCGATTTTGCCGAGCGCGCAGCACGCATCCGCGCTGCCGCCAAAGCTGCGGTAAGCGGGCCCGATGGTGCCCCGGTTCTTGAAGACTTCGTCATTGAAGAAGTCACGGCACTGGTCGAATGGCCGGTCGCAGTGAGGGGTAGCTTCGATCGCGAGTTCCTGCATCTGCCTGACGAAGTCCTAACCGCAACGTTGCAGGATCAGCAACGCTATTTCCCGGTGCGTAATGCGGCTGGCGCCCTGCTTCCGGAATTCATTGCAATCAGTAATATCGACAGCAAGGACCCAGAGCAGGTGCGCAAGGGAAACGAGCGCGTCGTGCGGCCGCGGCTTTCCGACGCCACCTTTTTTTGGAACCAGGACAATAAGACCACGCTGGCCGAACGTCATGAGCAACTGACGGAAGTCGTTTTTCAACGCGGCCTAGGAAGCCTGCACGACAAATCGGAACGGGTCGCGGCGCTCGCTGCACGCATTGCGGCCAAGCTGGGTGCCAATCCCGATGCCGTTAGCCGCGCTGCCACACTGGCAAAGACCGATTTGCTCACCCAAGTCGTCCGGGAATTCCCATCGCTGCAGGGCCGGATGGGCTATTACTACGCCCTAAACGACGGAGAAGCACCGGAAGTCGCCGTTGCGCTGGAAGAACAGTATCTCCCGCGACACGGTGGGGACCGGCTGCCGGAAACACCAGTCGGTTGGGCTCTCAGCCTCGCTGACAGACTCGATACACTGGCCGGCATCTTCGCCCTCGGTAAGCGGCCAACCGGCAACAAGGATCCGTACGCTTTACGGCGCGCCGCGTTGGGCCTCTTGCGTATTCTAATCGAAATGGAAATTGATCTTGACCTAGCTGCGATACTTCGCGAGGCGGTTGAGTTGCAGCCGCTGGAAAAGATTGATCACGACGGCCTGGTTGACGACCTGTTTGCGTTCATCGTCGAACGCATGCGCGCTTATTACCTCGATGGAATCGCCCCCGCACTAGAGTCGGGCGCCGTTAGCGTCGAAATGTTCGAATCGGTGCGCGCACAGGCGCCGGCGTCGCCACTGGACTTTCACCAACGCTTGGAGGCGGTGCGAAGTTTTCTCGAACTGGACGAATCGGAGAACCTCACCATAGCGAACAAACGTATCGCCAACATGCTCAGTAGCACCGACGCGATGGCTGCGGACACGGTGGATGCATCCCTGTTCGAATCCGATGAAGAACGCGCGCTCAGCGACGCGATCAGTGCGGTACTGCCGCACCACCAAGCTGATCTCGAAGCACGAAATTACACAGCGTTGCTACACAATCTAGCGGCGTTGCGGGAACCTATCGACGCATTTTTCGACAGTGTCATGGTCATGGCCGAGGATGAGGCCAAGCGCAACAATCGCTTGGCGCAGCTCTCTCGGCTGCGCGAGTTGTTCTTGGACGTAGCTGATCTATCTTGCATACCGTCCTAGTGGACATCGCGAGCAACGCGATCCGGCGCGCATTACCGAACTAGCAAACTGATGCCGCAGCAAACCCAAGACCGTACCACCCAATTCGATGACCACCATTCCAGGCTGGTCATACTGGATCGCGATGGGGTCATTAACGCGGATTCACCGGACTTCATCAAATCGCCAGCCGAGTGGCATGCATTGTCGGGGAGCCTCGATGCGATTGCCCGCCTGTGTGCCAGCGGATTCACGGTAGTCGTCGCAACGAATCAATCCGGGGTCGGCCGGGGCTTGTTCTCAGCACAAACCCTAGAGCAAATTCATGACGAAATGCTGCGACAGGTGAGCGAGGCAGGCGGCCACATCGCGGCGGTATTCGTGTGCCCACACACGCCCGACACCGGCTGCGATTGTCGGAAACCCCTACCCGGCCTGCTGCGCCAGATCGAACAACAGTTCGGTACAACGCTTGCAGGGGTACCAACCATCGGAGATTCCCCACGCGATATCGCCGCCGCTCTGGCAGTGGCAGCGCGACCAATACTGGTTCGAACCGGCAACGGTCGGCAGACGGAACAACAGTTGACAGGGCCACAGCGACCGGAAGTGTTTGAAAGCCTGGCGGATGTGGCAGATGCGCTAACCGGTCGGGGTTTTTGAGATGGAGACACTTCGCTCGGCAATATTCACTTGCATACTATTTTTTAGCACTACCGTGTTCTCACTACTCGTCACTGCAGCCAGAGCTTTTGGCTATCACGTGGCATTCCGCGTCGCCGTGATCTGGGCAAAACTAATGATATGGCTGGGCACCTTTCTGTGCGGACTGTCCTATACCGTGGTCGGCCGCGAGAATCTCCCGGCGGAAAGTGCCGTTGTGTTCATGAAGCATTCATCGGCTTATGAAACCATCGTGCAGATCATCGTTTTTCCGCCACAGTGTTGGGTCCTGAAACGGGAACTATTACTGGTCCCGTTTTTTGGTTGGGGACTAGCAGCATGCCAGCCAATTGCCCTTAATCGCAGAGCCGGGCGCAACGCAGTTAAGCAGGTCATTCACGCCGGCAAAAAGCGCCTCGCTCAGGGCCGCTGGGTCATCATATTTCCAGAGGGAACTCGGATGCCGCCAGGCAAGACGCGACGCTATGGCATCAGTGGCGTACTTCTAGCGCAGGCAGCCGGCAAGCTGATCGTGCCCGTCGCCCACAACGCTGGAGATTTCTGGCCACGCCGTGGCTGGATCAAGCGCGCCGGCACGGTTCGGTTTGCGATCGGCCCACCCGTCGATCCGGTCGGACGCCAACCACGCGAAGTCAATGATGAAATCCAGGCCTGGATCGAAGCCAAGGTCGCTGAGTTGCGGGGGGAAGAAGGGATCATCTGAAACCACACCATCTACCTAATATTTAGTCGCCGAATTCGGCGAAGTTACAGTGCCCCCGAGTACGGTTGTCAGATATCGAGGTTGGCTGCTGTCAGTGCGTTACGTTCGATGAAGTCGCGCCGCGGTTCAACCTGATCGCCCATCAGCGTTGAGAAAATCTCGTTGGCAGGTTCCGGATCTTCAATGCGCACCCTCAGCAACCGGCGGGTTTCAGGGTTAATCGTCGTATCCCACAACTGTTCAGGATTCATTTCGCCCAGTCCTTTGTAGCGCTGGATCGACTGCCCCTTGCGTGACTCCGCTAGCAACCAATCCATCGCCTCCTTGAAGTTGCCAATTTCATGCTGTCGCTCACCACGACTGATGTAGGCACCGCTTTCAAGCAACCCGTGGAGTTCCGTACCGAGTGCAACCATATGGCGGTATTCTGGCGACTCGAAGAACCTTATCGATAACTCCTTCAACTGTTCAACGCCGTGCTGTCCGCGCCGGATTTCAAGACTTCTAACACCCTCATCCGATTCTCTAACGGATATTTGATACGTGCGTCCGTCGCCATTGGCGGAATGCGCCAACGCCTTTTCGAGTTGTGCCGACCATACGGTTAGCCGCTTCACATCATCGATTTCATCGGCCGAAACGGCGGGTAGGTAAATCATTTGTTCCAAAAGCCGGCGATCATAGCGGCCTGACAAGCGGTCAATAATACTCATGACGCGCATATAACTTTCCGCCAGCGACGCGAGCACAGCTCCAGCAATTGCTGGAGCTTTAGAATTTACATGCAGTGCAGCCTTTTCCAATGCAACATTGAGTAAATACGCGTTGAGTTCAGCGTCACCCTTGACGTAGTGCTCCTGCTTGCCCCGCTTGACCTTGTAAAGCGGCGGCTGCGCAATATAGATGTGCCCGCGTTCAATCAGCGCAGGCATTTGCCGATAGAAAAACGTCAGCAGCAAGGTTCGGATATGCGAGCCGTCAACATCAGCGTCAGTCATGATAATGACGCGGTGATAGCGCAATTTGTCGGGATCGAAATCTTCGCGTCCAATGCCGCACCCGAGTGCCGTGATAAGCGTGCCGACTTCCGCCGACGCCAGCATCTTATCGAAACGGGCCCTTTCAACGTTCAGGATCTTGCCTTTCAGCGGCAGCACTGCTTGGGTCCGCCGATCCCTACCCTGCTTGGCCGACCCGCCAGCCGAATCACCCTCGACCAAGAATAGTTCCGACAGCGCCGGATCTTTCTCCTGGCAGTCAGCGAGTTTGCCAGGTAAGCCAGCAACATCTA
>JAYZJE010000093.1:0-3630 GCA_036164895.1 Pseudomonadota bacterium | reverse complement strand
GTTGCTAGTCGGTCACCCTGCTGGACACCCAAGCGGTCTAAAGCATTCGCAGCTTGGCGAGCACGGCGAAATGCGTCCGCGTAGGTATATCGATGTAAAGGGCTATCGGCAGTAATGGAAACGATTTCGCGTTGACCAAAATTGGCATCAGCGAACCGCATAATCGCGGAGATTAACAGCGGCGTGTCCATCATCAAACCGTGCATGATGTGTACGCTGTATCGATATCCTAATGCCTGGCGCCTATCCGCCGATGTAATACATCTCGACCTTGTTGCCTGGCGCCGCCTGGCGGGCTCTCAGTTCACTGTAGCGATCGTCTCGACCACTCCACGCATTGTTAATGAGTGCGGCTAGGTCCTGATCACTCGCTCCGGCCCGAAGCGGCTCACGCAGGTCTGTCCCCTCCGATGCAAACAGGCAGGTAAACAATTTGCCGTCAGAAGATAGTCGCGCCCTATTGCAGAATCCGCAGAAAGGTTCCGTAACCGACGTGATAAAACCGATCTCTCCCTGGCCGTCTTCGAACAGGTAACGGTTCGCGACTTCGCCGTGGTAGTTTTGTTGCGCGGGTAAGATCGGCCAGCGTGCATTAATCCGATCGACAAGTTCGCGAGCTGGAACTGTTTCTGACAATTGCCAATGATTGATCGTGCCAACGTCCATGTATTCAATGAAACGAACGATAATGCCAGTACCCCGGAAATGTTCAACCATATCAAACACGCCCTCGTCGTTTAGGCCTTTCTTCACCACGACATTGATCTTTATCGGTAACAGGCCCGACTCCTCCGCCTCGCGAATACCGTCTAGCACCCTGTCTTTGCTGCCACGCCCACCGGTCATGAGGTCAAACACTTGGTCATCCAGTGAATCCAGGCTGACCGTGACTCTATCGAGTCCGGCTGCCTTCAGTGAGGCCGCCTGTTGAGCTAACAGAATACCGTTAGTCGTCAGTGCGATATCGTCTATCCCGTCGATCCGGCCCAGATCTCCGATAAGATCCTGAAGGTTGGCCCGCAGCAGCGGTTCGCCGCCGGTGATACGCAGTTTGCGAACGCCGAAACCGGCAAAAATACGCGCCAGTCTAAGGATCTCAGTGAACGACAGGCGTTTAGCCGTCGTCAGGAACCGAAAGTCCTTGTGATACTTGTCTTCCGGCATGCAATACGGGCAGCGGAAATTACAACGGTCCATGACCGAAATACGCAGATCGCGCAATGGTCGCCGGAAACGGTCAACCAAACTGATCGCGGTTGCAGGAAACTCGACGATTTTCTCTTTCACGCTGTAGGTCTGTATTCTTTGCTGGGCTTAGAGCCCGGAAATGACGCTAACACAAGGTTGACGTATGTCAAACAAAGTCCGGCCCGTCCGCAACCTTAGTTTATACTCAGCGGGCTGCCCAACATCGAACATCAAGAAAACTGATGCCCAGCACCGATTTGCCGAACCGCATGACCGCCATTGCGATCACCGCGCCTGGCAGCCCTGAAGTTCTACAGCCGGTGACAGTGCAGGTTCCGCAACCCACGAGTGGCGACGTGTTGATTCGAGTCGCGGCCGCTGGAGTCAACCGCCCCGACTGCCTGCAGCGGCGCGGTTTGTATCCGCCGCCCGCGGGTGCCTCTCAATTTCCGGGGTTGGAAGTAGCTGGCACCGTGGTCGACATAGGTTCAGCGGTCAGTCATATCAAGGTTGGCGACACCGTCTGCGCATTGTTAACCGGCGGTGGTTACGCAGAATATTGTACGGCGCCGGCTGTACAGTGCCTACCAATCCCGGCTGGGATGCACGCCATCGAAGCGGCTGCCTTGCCCGAAACATTTTTTACGGTCTGGAACAACCTGATCAATCGCGGTGAACTGAAGCCAGGTGAGCGGTTGCTGGTTCACGGTGGTGCCAGCGGTATCGGCACAACCGCGATCCAGATTGGGCATGCCTTAAAGGCGCGGGTGTTTGCAACGGCCGGAAGCGACGAAAAAACCGCAGCATGTGAACGGCTTGGCGCCGAGCGCGCTGTGAATTATCGGAAAGAGGATTTCGTCGAGGTCATAAAGCCGCTGACTGACGGGCACGGTGTCGACGTTATTCTGGATATCGTCGGTGCTGGTTACTTCATTTCGAACGTTAAACTGCTGAAAACCGATGGGCGTCTTGTAATCATCGGGCTTTTGGGCGGCAGCACGGTGGAAATGAATCTGGCACTGCTGATGACCAAACGCTTAACCGTAACGGGATCCACACTGCGAAATCGTTCGCCGGCGGAAAAAGGAGCGATTGCACAATCACTAGCACAGCATGTTTGGCCATGGCTGGAGTCGGGCGATATCCGACCGGTCATCCAGCAAACTTATCCGCTTGAAGCTGCAGCATCAGCCCACGCGATCATGGAAAATAACCAAACCATTGGCAAGCTGGTGCTGGTGGTCAATCACGACAACTAAGTCGGCGGCTTTGAATCGATGAGTATATGCCGCACCGTCAATGCGTTTGAACGCTGGAAGTCTGAAGACCAACCACTGGTGCTAGCTACGGTCATCGACACCTTAGGGTCAACGTATAGTAAGACCGGCCAGCGCATGCTGCTGACCGGGGACGGCGCGTACGAGGGCCTAGTCAGCGGCGGCTGCCTAGAAGGCGACTTGGCCGAACATGCGCGCGCCGTGCTCTACACCGGCAAGGCGCAAACCGTGACTTATGACATGCGTGACGAAGCAGATGAGCTATGGGGCCTTGGCGCCGGTTGTAAGGGTCTGATTCGCCTGTTGCTGCAGAGGCTAGACGCCGAACATGAGTACGAGCCGTTTAGCTCAATTGCCATGCGGCTGACTCACGGGCCACACGCCGGTTCGGTCACCGTGATTTCCAGTGACGATCCTGCGCTGCTTCCAGGCGCCTGTCTGATTAATGATCGGACCAACAATGGATGCTGGGGAGTACCGGAAACTCATCGGTCTGCGCTGGACGAAATTTGCGCCCGCCATATTACTGGTGAAAGCAGCATCAACAGCCACGACACTGGCGCAGGTGAATTCACTCTGCTGTTCGTGCCGCTGGAACCGCTACCCCGGGTGCTGGTGCTCGGCGCCGGACGCGACGCAGAACCGATCGTCACGCTCGCGAGCCAACTTGGCTGGCAGGTTGTCGTAGCCGATCACCGCGCCGGCTCGCTTGAGCAAGGCGCATTCGATG
Organism: Pseudomonadota bacterium; assembly: GCA_036164895.1. GTDB lineage: Bacteria > Pseudomonadota > Gammaproteobacteria > Steroidobacterales > JAPUGB01. Next base: position 435 of record JAYZJE010000093.1, on the reverse strand, counting down.
AGGCCCGGACAGTCTGTTTGGTTGAACCGGCGGACTTAGCCGCGTCCATCGACCTGACCCAGTTTTCCGCCGTTATTGTCATGAGTCATCACTTGGACACGGACCGACTATATCTGGAGCAACTAGCCGGAAGCTCGATTGAATATATCGGATTGCTCGGGCCAACCCATCGCCGCGAACGTCTGCTGGCCGACCTTGGCGAGACCGGTAAAACGCTGGCGCCAAGATTGCATGGGCCGGTTGGGCTCGACATCGGCGCAAACTCGCCGGAGTCGATCGCGTTAGCACTGCTGGCGGAAATACATGCGGTGTTGTGCGGGCATGGCGGCGGGTCGCTGACGGTAGCCAAATAAAAGGCGGCAAGCGCATGACATCTCCAGCGCCCGAACCTGCTTACCGTATCGACGTCGTCGAAGCCGCAAGGCTGATTGACGA
>JAYZJE010000092.1:0-4840 GCA_036164895.1 Pseudomonadota bacterium | reverse complement strand
ATTCTTGCCGTCAGTAAGTTGGACCAAGTCACGTGCTTCATCAACTGTCGCCGTAAACGGTTTCTCCACGAGAACGTGGACACCGTTTTGCAGAAAAGTACTGGCGATATCAAAGTGTGTCGCTGTGGGAGTGGCGATAGTGACTGCATCAACCTCGCCGAGCAGATCGCGAAAATCGCCTACTGCATCGACATCCAGATCTGAGGCAACCGCACGACATCTCTCACCGTCTATGTCGGCCACCGCTACGAGGTTCGAATTCTCGAGCGCAACTAGTTTGTCAGCGTGCCAGCGCCCCTGGCGCCCAACACCGACAACTGCAGTTCTTATAGGGCGCATGAAGTTTCCACCGCTTGAATTATTACCTACCACGTCAATTGTGCCATATTGTTGCCTCAAAGCTCGCTAAGCTGATTCTTGGACTCGTCGATTTTGAAATTAAATTGCGAATTGAGCCAGGTTCTAAGATTGTTAACTTGGCGCGTTGTTTTTTGGTGGACACATGAAACACTAGGTGTTCTGTATGGATCCGTCGGGCTATCGATTCGGCCGTTTGCTGCTATTCGCGGTTGTGAGCACTGCCTTGCTTGGCTGCGGCGCAGGAAATGGGGAGGGTCTTGATAAGAACGGACGGCCGCTGGATGAGAGCGGCCTTGGCACGCTGCCACTCGCAGCTACCTTTGCTTCAATCCAGGTAAACGTATTTGCATCGGACTGCAGCGTTTGCCACGCGGGTGCAAATGCTCCTCTGGGCCTACGTCTGGATGAAGCAACAAGCTTCGGGATGCTGGTTGGCATTCCCAGTGTCCAGAAGTCGGGATTGTTGCTCGTCAACCCTGGAGATCCTGATCAAAGCTACCTGGTCCGGAAGCTGGAAGGCACCGCTGCAATCGGTGGACAGATGCCGCTGAATGCTCCCGCGCTCCCACAAAGCACTATCGACTTCGTGCGGCAATGGATCACCGATGGAGCACTGCCGAACATGCTAGATACACCCATTAACCCGGTGCGTGTCGTTTCGCTGACGCCGGTGTCGGGCAGCACCCTGGATTCTTTGCCACCTTCGGTCATAACTGTATTCGATCGTGAGCCGGATGCATCCACGGTAAATAATTTGACGTTTATCGTCGAACGCAGTGGCGGCGATGGAAGCTTCACCGAGGGCAATGAGGTCCAGATCACAGCGGCTTCCGTCACTGTGCCGCTGAATAACCCAAGTTCAGCTTTGTTTGACTTGACCGGTGTTCCTCCCGTCGAAGACACTTATCGTGTCCGCCTTATCGGAACAGGCCCATCGATAATCCTCGATACTGATGCCAACGCCCTGGACGGTGAGTTCAGTGGAACCTTGCCATCCGGTGACGGTATCCAGGGCGGTGACTTCGTCGCACTGTTTGAAATCGAAGGCATCCAGCCGACCCTGGAATCGATTCAAAACAACGTGTTGACACCCATGTGCTCAGGTTGTCATTCGGGTCCGACCAGTGGGGTCTTGCCAGCCGGGATGGACGTCAGTGATGTTCCCGCCAGCTTCAACGCTCTGGTCAACGTTGCCAGCCTTCAAGTCCCAGCATTACGCAGAGTTAACCCTGGTGATCCTGTAAACAGTTATCTGATCCAGAAGCTCGAAGGGACCCACGCTGTGGGAGACCAAATGCCAAGTGGCGGTCCGCCATTGCCGCAGAACACCATCGACGCTATTCGGGATTGGATTCAGCAAGGCGCAACCTTATAGGGATTTTGCAGCCGCCTGAAACGGAGATACAGAATGAAACTGAATTTGGGGGGCGTGTTAATACTATTGGTTGGTGTAGTGATTAGCGACATTGTTGCAGCCGAACCCTATATTGCCGTGCGTACCGGGCTCACATGTATGGAATGCCATACTAATGTGACTGGCGGCGGGATGCGTACGCCCTATGCAAATCGGATCGCGCAGAGACGTATCCCCCGTAACTTCATCAAGACTCCGGACAAAATTAAAAACTGGACGGGCGAGATTAGCAAATGGCTATCGGTGGGCGGGGATCTGCGGGCCGATTACCAGTATGTCGACATTCCCAGTGAAGATTCTATATCGGAGTCCAAGGTGGAAGAAGGGCTCGTGTACATTGCGTTGAACCTAATTCCTGACCGGCTGATTTTTTATGTCGACGAACAAGTGGCGCCGGAAAGAGCGGCAAACCGCGAGATATTCGGGCTGTTCAAGGCCTTCGACAGCAAATTTTATGCGAAGGTGGGCCAGTTTTTTCTGCCTTACGGTTGGCGGCTCGAGGACGACACCGCCTTCATTCGTCAGGTTCCTGGCATTAATTTTTCGACCCCCGACAAAGGTTTCGAGGTTGGGCTAGAAACCGGCCCGTGGTCCGCTCAGCTGGCAGTTACTAACGGCGCTGCGGGTGGACCGGACGACCATTCCGGGAATCAGTACAGTCTGATGGGCAGCTACGTTCGGGATAAGTGGCGAGTCGGAGCTAGCTTCAACTTCAACGATGCGGACATCGGCGATCGTCAGATGCAGAACATTTTCTTTGGTCTGCGTACTGGCCCAGTCACTTGGTTAGCACAGGCTGATTACATCCGAGACGAAAGCTTGTCGGCCGGCGAACGCGGGCAATGGCTTGGTCTAGTAGAAGGTAACTGGCTTTTCGCTAAGGGCAACAATTTAAAAATTACGTATGAATATTTTGATCCTGACGACGACGTCGATGAAGATGAACAGACCCGTTGGAGTGGGGTCTGGAGTTTCTTTCCTTTCCAGTTTACAGAAACCAGAGTCGGTATTCGGCTTTACGATGGTATTCCTCAGAATAATAGGCAGAATCGTGACAATTTCTTCGCGGAAGTGCATATCTATTTTTAGAACGCTGGCATATGTGGTTCGTCGACATCGCCTGTTCCACGATCAACACCTGTAAGTTGTCGCGCGCAGGTAACCTGGGGTCACCCATGTTTTCCGGTTTCCGCATCAGTCTAATCAATCGGCGCGCCGCCAACTAGGTAGCCTATTACCAGTCAACCGGCAATATCCGGTTATCTCGAACAATAGCCGGGCTAGCGGCGTGCGGGGTTAGAATGCTGGTACGTGAATATTTCCACTTATTTGCTGCAGCGACTGAAGTCCCGGGGTGTCGATCACGTGTTCGGTATCCCCGGCGATTATGTTTTACGGTTTTTCGCAGCGCTGGTGGATAGTGACCTCGAACATGTCGCAACCTGCAACGAGTTGAATGCTGGTTACGCTGCGGACGGTTATGCACGTTTAAAGGGTCTTGGGGCCGTTGCGGTGACCTATGGACCGGGATCCTTGAGTCTGGTCAATGCTGTGGCGGGCGCCTATGCGGAACGTGTTCCGGTGGTTGTGATTTGCGGCGGCCCACGCACTGACGCGTACCAAACCCAGCCGTACCAGCATCACTTGTTGCCGGACAATTACGCAGCGTCACTGAAGATGTTCGAACAGATCACCGTGGCTGCGCGAGTGCTCGACGATCCTGATCGGGCGTTGGCGGACATCGATGAATTGCTGGCACTTGCCGTTGCCGAGTCGCGGCCGGTGTACTTGGAGATTCCAATGGATCTGCAGCACAAAGACTGTGCGCCCCCGGGTGATTGGCCGGCGATGGTGCGCCATGGCAGTGACGCTGCGGTAACAGCCCAAGCCGTGGCACTAGTAGCCAGCCGAATAAGTGCAGTCGAACGCTGCGTATTGTTGGTCGGCCACGAAATTATCATGGCTCGACTCGAGGACGCGGTGCTTGAACTCGTTAACAACACCGGTTTGCCGGTTGCGTCGCTGTACAACGGTAAGGCCGATTTTCTCGAGCAACATCCGCGCTGCATCGGCATTTACCAGGGACTCGGCAGCCAGGATGACGTGCGCGAGTTTGTTGAAAACGCGGACGCGGTTGTCTGGCTCGGCGCGGTGCTGTCGGATTTCAACCAAGGGGGCATGCCGGGCACGCTGACGGCGGAGCAGAACATCTGCATTTTCGATTCTCGCGTCAGTGTCGCCGGGCAAAACTTTGCCGATGTGCCGATTGCAGATATGGTTGCTGGCCTGATCGCAGCGTTACCCAAGAATCGTTGGTTGTCCTTGCCAGCACCCGTGCACGGATTTGCACATCGGGCTAGCAGAGGTTATACGCCGGTCGCCAACCAGCCACTCACGAACAAGCGGTTCTACGACCGGTTGGCCCAGTTCATTAGGGCCGGCGACATCGTGTTTTCTGATGGTGGAGCAACGTTGAGTTTGGCGTACACGCAGTTCCCAACCGACGCGCGGTACATTGCTTCGACCTACTGGGCAGCGATCGGCGCCGGCTTCGGTTTTGCGACAGGGGGCTGTTTTGCGGCCGAGCCCGGGCAACGGATTCTTGCGGTCGAGGGCGACGGTTCTTTCCAGATGACCGCGCAGGAACTTGCAACGCTGATTCGCTACGGCCGAACCTGTGTCATTTTTGTCGTCAACAACTGCGGCTACACGGTGGAGCGACTTATTCACGACGGCCCGTTTAACGATATTTCCAGCTGGCAGTATCATCGCCTGCCCGCGGTGTTCGGCGGTGAGATTGGTCTTGAAGTGCGAACCGAGGGTGACCTCGAGAACGCGCTGGACCGCGCCGATGCACATAGCGGGCCGGGCCCGCTGCTCATCGAGGTGCACCTGGACGCTTGGGACGTCCCCGAGGCTTTCAAGCAAATGGGTGAGCACATGGGGCGCAGTTAAAATGGGGTCAGGCCTCTCTTTTTTTGCTCTTGTGCTGGACTATTGCCGACCCGATAACTCGAACACATAAAGCGCGTGACCGTTAGTCGGCTGATAAATATCCGGACTTAT
>JAYZJE010000091.1:0-2744 GCA_036164895.1 Pseudomonadota bacterium | reverse complement strand
TTGGCGGTTCTTGCCGCCCAGCCGACCACGGGACGCGTGCTGAGCGGCTGGGATGCTTCGACCATTGTATTTGGGGTGGTGGCGCTGCTTCTGTTGTATTCGACGGGAAATCATATGATTGCCAACCAACCGAAACTGAAGGCACTTTTCCCAAGCTATGATTGACGCACTTCTGGTTTCCCATGTGATTCTCTGGCTGGTGGTGCTGGTGCTGTGTGCAGCGGTCGTGGCGCTCGTCCGCCAAATTGGCGTGTTACATCAACGGATTGCACCGGCAGGCGCACTGATGCTGGGGCAGGGTCCGAAAGTAGGTGAAGAAGTTCCGCTGTTCGAGTTGCAGGCTCTTGATGGCGACAAGATTCGTCTAGGTGGCGCTCACCCGACGCGTAAGAGCACGTTGGTGTTTTTTCTCTCTCCGAGCTGTCCAGTCTGTAAAACGTTATTGCCGGTGCTTAGGTCCAGTCGCAAGAGTGAGCGAAAGTGGCTGGACATCGTACTCGCTAGCGATGGGGATCTGCAGGAGCAGTACCGGTTCGTTCAGCACCATGGGCTTTCCGATTTTCCCTACGTCGTGTCCACCGAACTCGGAATTGCCTTTCAGGTTGGGAAATTGCCCTATGCAGTAATTATCGACGACAACGGTGTTTTGCGTGCGAGGGGGCTTGTTAACTCGAGGGAACATCTGGAGAGTATGTTTGAAGCCAAGGAACGTGGTGTGGCGTCACTGCAGGAGTATCTCGAACGAGAGAGCCAGGAGCAGAACGTCGCCTGACAATAAAGGATCGCAAGTGAAACGATTGGATAATTGGGTGGAGCAATCCACGCGACGGGTGGCACAACAAACATCGCGCCGAAATTTTCTGGCCCGGCTGAGTGGCTTGCTGGTAGGCGGCACGGCGTTGCCTCTGTTGCCGGTGGCCAGGGCGACAGAGGCGGCAACGGCGAGCGTTCCCGACGAGTCTGCGCTCGAAGGATCGCTCGGTGATCCAACCAGTTGCGACTACTGGCGACACTGCTCCATGGACGGATTCCCCTGTTCCTGTTGCGGCGGTTCACAGACCTCGTGCCCACCAGGCACCGAGTTAGCGGTGGTGACCTGGGTTGGCACCTGTCGGAACCCCGCAGATGGTATCGACTACGTCATTTCCTACAACGACTGTTGCGGCAAGAGTTCTTGCGGCCGTTGCGTCTGCAACCGCAACGAGGGCGACCGGCCTATGTACATGCCGCCGAAGAGCAATGACATCAATTGGTGTCAAGGCATCGACAACAATATTTATCATTGCACCATTGCGGCCGTGATCGGTCGAGGGGTGTAAGGGCAGTGGTGTAAAATCAAGGTGTGTGCGATCAATAGCTTTGCCGGCAGGGTGGCTTGCCTAGTCGTAGCCACGGTGTTGCTGTCCAATACAGCCTTGGCCGCTCAGTCACCACGGATCAACTACATGATCCACTGCATGGGTTGCCACCTGATCGACGGCACGGGTTCACCGCCTGACGTTCCGTCACTCCCACAGCATTTAGGCCAGTTTCTTCTTGTCGAGGGCGGACGCGAATACCTTATACAGGTGCCGGGCACCGCCTATTCGCCCCTCAGTGATGCAGAAACTGCCGAGGTGTTGAACTGGATGCTGGAGACATTCGCTCGCAACCAGCTATCCGACGATTTTGTCCCTTACACGGCAAATGAAGTTGCACAACATCGCAGTCAGGCACTGACGGATGTGAACACCATTCGCGATCAGCTGCTGTCTAACCTTGAGCAACAAGAACCCGCAGAGCACTAGTCGCTCACCTGCGACTTGGAAGCAGGCCACTACCCGCGATCTGTCACCGCAGCACATCGTCGATACGATGGCATTTATGTTCGAAACACGGGCGATTTGCAATCCCACACGTTTCGCTATGGAAACCGATTGCCTGCAGAAGGGCTACGATATATGTTGGGACAGTTTTCAAAAAAATTAACCGGGTAGGTTCAAAAGAAAAAGCATGACGCCAGATAAATCTGACCAGGCCACTACCCGACGTCGGGAATTTATCAAGCGTTCGGCCACCGCGCTGGTTGCGACCAGCTTGCCTGCTTCCCACGAAACGCTTGCCCTGCAGCGGAAATCAGTAGACCAGCCGGCTTCAGCACTCCACGATGTTTTTCCCATCCGAACGATCACGGCGGGCGTGAATATCGCGACGGAGGGGTACGCAGGGGTTCTCACGGAAGCCGATAATTTTCTGCGCCATGCTCAACACATCATGGAAGCGGAGGGCTTCCCGGTGCAAACAACCCGAATAACCACGCAGCCCGGAGCGTTGTATATGCAAGGTGTTGCAATCGAGGCGTATGAACACATGCTGGAGGACATGAGAAACCATACCGAAGGCCATCTGTTAGCCGTCGGACCAGGGATCGTTGACGACAAATATGACCCAGAGGCGATTCAGAAAACCTGCACTAATGCAGCGCTGGGGATCAGTTCAACCATCGTGATCGGAACTCGAGCAACAGGAATACACTATCGCGCCATTGACGCAGCTGCGGAGATAATCAAGCAATTATCTGAGACCGATCCAATGCAGAACTTCGCATTTGCTGCTATCGCTAATGTGCCATCCGAAGTTCCGTTCTTCCCAGGTGGGTATCACGGTAAAGCCCATAATAGTTTCACGGTTGGCACTGAGGCGGCAAACCTGTTCGTAAAGGTGTGTGGCGAAATCACCGATCTTCAAACAGCCGGCCTAGCTTT
>JAYZJE010000090.1:0-3072 GCA_036164895.1 Pseudomonadota bacterium | reverse complement strand
TCATCGTGCAGTATTCGCAACACGGCAGTTGCCTCTCCCGGGACTTTGCTAACACGCACGCCGCCATTCTGAAGCGCCGCACTGAGCTTTCTGTAAAACACGGTGTATTGATCCGCCGCTTCCAAATAGGTCGCAGACATCGCCGGCGGGTAGTTACCGGTTTTTTGCAGTTGAAAGCCACAGCCGGCCATCGCCACCAGGCACAACACACTCAAGACCACGCGAAACTCAGACCACAACATTGACCAGTTTCCCGGGCACAACAATCAGTTTGCGGATTTTTTTTCCGTCGACAAATCGTTTCACATTAGCATCCAGCAATACCACTTCCCGCAGTGCATCTTCGCTTATGTCAGTAGCAACTTTTAGCCGGGCCCGCAGTTTACCGTTGACCTGGACGACAATTTGAACGGACTCTGCCATTCTGGCCCGCGGATCTGCAGTTAGCCAGCGCTCGTCAACGATAGCAGTCGTATTTCCGAGTTCCTGCCAAAGCACGTGACAGATATGCGGCACGATCGGCGACAGAATCAGCACCACTGCTTCCAGCACTTCCTGGTTCAGCGCGTGATCTTGCGCACCTCTGACCTCGTACTTGCCAACGGCATTCAACAACTCCATGACCGCCGCAATCGCTGTATTGAAGGTATAGCGCCGCCCGATATCGTCGCTCGCCTTAGCAATCGTGTCATGGAGCAGGCGCCGCATGTCTTTCTGCCGTTTATCCAGCCCAGCGGCATTCAGATCCTGTTGCCCTGCGACTTCGGCGGCTACGTGGTCGTGCACCCGGCGCCAAAGCCTTCGCAGAAAACGGTATGCGCCCTTCACACCTGCGTCCGACCATTCTAGTGCCTGGTCCGGAGGTGCTGCGAACATCACGAATAAGCGCACCGTGTCGGCACCATATTTTTCAATCAAATCTTTAGGGTCAACGGTGTTCCCCTTGGACTTAGACATCTTGGCCCCGTCTTTCAGCACCATTCCCTGTGTCAACAGTCGCGTGAACGGTTCATCACCTCTGACCAGCCCCTCGTCCCGCATGACCTTGTGATAGAACCGCGCATACAGGAGGTGCAGAATGGCGTGTTCAATCCCCCCGATGTACAGATCCACCGGAAGCCAGTAATCGGCTCGCTGATCGAGCATGGCACCGTGGCTATCGGGAGAACAGAATCTGGCGTAATACCATGAGGACTCCATGAACGTATCGAAAGTGTCGGTTTCGCGAGTCCACTTTTCTCCGGATTCCGGATCCGTGATTTCAAAAAATTCAGGCATCTTTTTGATCGGCGAGCCCACGCCGTCGAAGCTGACATCCTCCGGAAGCACGACAGGCAGGTGTGCATCCGGAACTGGGGCCGGCTCACCGGCAGATGAATTGATCACAGGAATCGGCGCACCCCAGTAGCGCTGCCGTGAAACCAGCCAATCTCGCAACCGATAATTCACCCGGCGCACGCCGCGCCCCTGCGCTTCTAAATCCGTGGCAATTGCGTTGAACCCCTCTGCCGATGTCAGCCCATCATATAGACCGGACGACACCATTACGCCTTTCTCAACGAAGGCGCATTCGTCCAAGTGACATTCCTGTTCCGGGCCTGCTGGCGCAATCACCTGCTTTATTGGCAGGTGGTACGCTTTCGCGAATTCGTAGTCCCGCTGATCATGCGCGGGCACAGCCATAACGGCACCGGTGCCGTAATTGATCAATACAAAATTGGCTACCCAAATGGGAATCTTTTCGCTCGACACCGGGTGAATTGCGTTAATACCCAGAGGCATGCCCTGTTTTTCGATGGTCTCGACAGCAGCTTCAGATACGGCGCTGCGCTGACAGTCGGCAAGGAATGCCTGTAATTTCGGGTTGCAGGCCGCCGCTTCGATCGCGAGCGGATGCTCTGGCGCAACCGCCATGTAACTGACACCGAGCAGGGTATCGGGCCGGGTCGTGTACACGCGCAGCACCTTATCGGTAGATTCGACCGCGAATGCGACCTCGACACCTTCCGAACGACCGATCCAGTTGCGCTGCATAATCTTGACCGGCTCTGGCCAATCCAGCTGATCCAGCTCCTGCAGCAGTTCCTCGGCGTAGTCGGTAATGCGCAGGAACCATTGCGGAATCTCGCGACGTTCGACCGTCGCTCCCGATCGCCATCCCCGCCCTTCGATGACCTGTTCGTTGGCGAGCACCGTCTGATCTACCCGGTCCCAGTTGACGACCGCCTTGGCTTTATAGGCCAACCCTTTGTCCAGCATTCGGCCGAACAACCACTGCTCCCAACGATAATATTGCGGATCGCAAGTTGTCAGTTCGCGGCTCCAGTCGTACCCGAAGCCCAAGCGCCTCAGCTGCTCTCGCATATAAACAATGTTCTCCCGCGTCCAGTCCGCCGGCGGCAGGCTGTGCTTTATAGCGGCTCTTTCCGCCGGCAGGCCAAACGCGTCCCAACCCATCGGCTGAAGCACATTTTTGCCAAGCATTCGCTGGTAACGGGAAATGACATCCCCAATCGTGTAATTCCGAACGTGGCCCATGTGCAACCGTCCGCTCGGATAGGGAAACATGCACAGGCAATAAAACTTTTCCTGACCGGGGGATTCGACTGCCTTGAAGCTGTCGTTATGCTCCCAATACTGCTGGACCTGTGTTTCTATTTCGTGTGGTTTGTACAGCTGTTCCGTCAATTAAAAACAACCGGGGCTGGGAAAACAGACCGGCAAGGATACACCAAGGTGGCACGGCACCGCATTGGCGCGGATGAATGTGCTTTAGCGGCGATGGCGTCTGCCGATTCCGGCAACCAGCACCAAGATCAGCAGGGTGGCAGCCACGACAGGCCAGTTGCCGGTGCGGACGTAGGGTGTTATCCCCGTATGCGGTAGCACGACGCCCGTTAAAACGCCAGGCTTGAACTGCGGAATCGTCGCCTGCACATTTCCGTGGGGCGTTATTAATGCCGTGATTCCGGTATTGGTGGCGCGCAGCATGTGGCGCCCGGCTTCGAGGGCACGCATTCGGGCCATTTGCAGATGCTGGTGAGGAGCGATCGAGTCGCCAAACCACGCGTC
>JAYZJE010000089.1:0-2509 GCA_036164895.1 Pseudomonadota bacterium | reverse complement strand
CTCATTCAGCGTTTATGGGGTCATATTGGCAGGATGGGCGACGAATTCGAAATACGCTCTGCTGGGCGCAATGCGTTCAGCGGCTCAGATGGTTGCCTATGAGATTGCTATGGGGTTTGCTCTGGTCGGGGTGGTGATGGCTGGCGGCAGCTTGAACCTTGGCGATATTGTTGCTGCTCAGGCAGGCGGTTTCAGCAACTGGTTTTGTATCTGGCTGCTGCCGCTGTTCCTGGTTTTTTTTATATCGGGTGTTGCGGAAACTAACCGCGCCCCTTTCGACGTGGCTGAAGGAGAGTCGGAAATTGTTGCCGGATTTATGGTTGAGTACTCGGGGGTTACATTTGCGCTCTTTTTCCTGTCCGAGTACGCCAATATTATTTTGATTGCGGCACTGACTTCGGTGTTGTTTTTTGGCGGCTGGGAGTCTGTGTTCGCAGGCTGGAGTTGGCTCGACGGCACCGCGTGGGAATTCATTCGCGAGCCAGGATTGTTCTGGATGGCGGCTAAAATGGCTTTTTTTCTATTCTGTTTTCTGTGGATTCGCGCCACGTTTCCCCGTTACCGGTACGACCAGATCATGCGGCTTGGTTGGAAAGTATTGATCCCGGTCACGATCGTTTGGATCGTGTTCGAGGGGGGTATGGTCGTGCTAGGGCTTGGCCCATGGGGGGTGTGAGATGAGCAAAGTCAATCAGATCATCCGAACTTTTACGCTGTGGGAACTGCTCAAGGGCCTCCGAGTTACTCTGCATAATCTCTTCGTCAGGAAGGTAACGGTTCAGTACCCCGAAGAAAAGACACCGCAATCACCGCGTTTTCGGGGACTGCATGCGCTCCGGCGCTATCCGAACGGGGAGGAACGATGCATTGCCTGCAAGCTTTGCGAGGCGGTATGCCCTGCCCTGGCTATTACCATCGAATCCGATGCTAGTGAAGACGGTACCCGACGCACGACCCGATTCGATATTGACTTGTTCAAGTGCATCTATTGTGGATTTTGTGAAGAAGCATGTCCCGTTGATGCGATTGTTGAAACCCGTATCCATGAATATCACATGGAGGAACCGGGTGAGAATATCATGAACAAGGATAAGCTCTTGGTGATTGGAGAGAGGTACGAGGCGATGATTGCTGCGGATAAGGCGGCGGATGCCGAATATAAATAAGAGGAAAACATAGCGTGCCAGTCATCGATTACTGTGGTTTAGTACTACAACTGGGGACAACATCTATATGCTCGAGCTGATCTTTTTCGGTTGGCTTGCCTTCGTACTTATCGCGGCGGCGATCGGAGTCATCACGTCGCGAAATCCGGTCTACTCGGCCCTGTTTCTGGTGCTGGCTTTTGTAACCAGTGCCATCATCTGGGTGCTGCTGGAGGCAGAATTTTTGGCCATGACGCTTGTGATTGTCTACGTCGGCGCGGTCATGATCCTGTTCCTGTTCGTTATCATGATGCTTGATATTGATGCCGCTAGTTTGCGCGCTGGATTTACCCGGTATGCGCCGGTTGGCATGCTGGTTGCGGCGCTTACGATTGGCGAACTGTTGAGCGTTATCTGGCTGCGTAGCCAAGGGCTGCCGGTGCTTGCACGACCGGTGCCTCACGGACCAGATTACAGCAATACCAAGGAGCTCGGTGCGGTTCTCTATACGGAGTATGTGTACGCTTTTGAATTGGCGGCGTTTGTTCTACTGCTAGCCATCGTGGCTGCCATCATGTTGACATTGCGTCATCGGGAGGGGTTGAAAGCACAAGACGTCTTCGAGCAGGTATCGGTCAAGGCTGAGGACCGGATTACGCTGGTTAGCATGGATGCGGAATCGGAATGATGCTGACGTTGACTCATTTTCTCACGCTTTCAGCGATTCTTTTTTCTGTCGGCATAGCCGGTATTTTCATCAACCGTAAGAATATGATTCTTCTGCTCATGTGTATTGAGCTGATGTTGCTTGCTGTGAACTTCAATTTCATCGCTTTATCCCGATATCTGGACGACCCGGCCGGCCAGGTCTTCGTGTTTTTCGTCCTTACCGTCGCGGCGGCTGAAATGGCAATTGGCCTGGCAATCCTCGTTATCGTGTTCCGCACCCGGCGCAGCATCAATGTCGAAGATCTAGACTCGCTGAAAGGATAATTGTTGGAAGCGATTTATCTTGCAATTGTGTTAGCCCCCCTTACCGCTGCAATCGTGGCAGGGTTGCTCGGGCCCGTTATTGGGCGCGCGAGCGCACACTGGGTAACGATTATTGCGGTTGCGCTGTCGTTTGCTCTATCGATTCTGGTGCTCCAGGACCAGCTCAGCCACGGCGAAGTCTTCAACCGTAGTGTTTACACGTGGATGGTTGTGGACGGGGTAAACATGGAGATCGGATTTTTGATCGATCGTTTATCCGCCTTGATGATGGCAGTGGTGACGTTCGTGTCACTTGTGGTCCACATCTATACGGTGGGTTACATGCGTGATGACCCCGGTTACCAAAGATTCTTTAGCTACATTTCCCTGTT
>JAYZJE010000088.1:0-7731 GCA_036164895.1 Pseudomonadota bacterium | reverse complement strand
AGCCAGTCGATACCGATGTAAATGTGATCGCTGTCGTGGCGCCCGGGAAGATCCAGTTCCTTGCCACGCGGCGCGCCGGTGCCGACAAAGATTGCATCGAAGTTCTCCTTCAACAGGTTCTTCATGCTGTCGATCGAACTATTCAGACGCAGATCCACACCCATGTCGACGATGTAATTGATCTCTTCGTCGAGTACGCCGACCGGCAAACGAAACGCGGGAATATTTGACCGCATCAAGCCACCGGTACAGTCGAGCTTTTCAAATATGACGATCTCGTACCCGAGCGGCAGTAAATCGTTGGCGACCGTCAGCGACGCGCAGCCGGCTCCTATGCAGGCAATCCGTTTACCGTTTTTTGGGCCCGCCTTGGGCAGTCGGTCGGTAATATCACCACGGTTATCAGAGGCGACACGTTTCAGGCGGCAGATCGCAACCGGCTTGTCTTCGACGCGACCGCGCCGGCAGACGGGTTCACAAGGACGGTCACAGACCCGACCGAGGATCGCCGGAAACACATTAGAGACCCGGTTCAACATGTACGCATCGGAAAACCGAGCTTGGGCTATCAACCGAATGTATTCCGGTACGTCAGTGTGTGCCGGACAGCCCCATTGGCAGTCGACTACTTTATGAAAATAGTCCGGGTTTGAGGTATCGGTGGGACGCATACAGATGGCTACCGGCGCAACGCTGGGTTCAACAGTGTATTGGGGTATGGTTAGCGGGCTGTGCTACGGGTGCTGTGAACGACTATCCTGTCTAAGCAGGGTGATTATACCGATTCGGGCAAAAAAACAAATCCATAAAGGGTTAAATTTCTGGTTCTGGAGAAAATTCAGTCCGGACGGACCAACCGGTGAAAATCGCGGCTCGAGTTCTGGGCCTGCACGGCAACTACAGCCAACCTACCGGAACCCCTTGTTAGATCAACTTTCTCGCGCTCAGATTTTCTCAGGGCAAGCCTTGGCAAGGCTTACAGCCAATCGACCCAACGTACGACAGCACAGAACATGTCAATTAACCGGCGCCTACCCCTGCGCCCCATAGCCTGCAGGCCGCGAACCCACCTTACCTGGGCCGCCAGTATCCGCCGAATTCGGGTGGGTCAGTCCCGTGCTGCAAAATCGAGTCGCCGGCCTGGGATCGCGCCGGTCAGCGCGCCCGCGTCATAAACAATTTCACCGTTGATAATCGTCGTGTCGATACAGGATCGAAAATGAGTATGCTCGAACGGCGACCAGCCGCATTTCGACAATAGACTATCGGCCGTCACCTCGGTGTTCCGGTCCATGTCGACGAGGACGACATCAGCCCAGTAGCCCTCCCGAACGTAGCCGCGCTCGCGAATCCCGAATAATTCAGCCACCGTATGGCTCATTTTTTCGACGGCCAGTTCGATGGTCATGTTTTTGTCGTGCACATGCTCGAGCACCATGAGCACGGCATGCTGCGCCAAAGGCAGTCCGGCTGGCGCCTCAAAATATTTGTTGTTCTTTTCTTCGACCGTATGCGGCGCATGATCGGTCGCAATAACGTCAATCCGGCCGTCGAGCAGCGCGTCGAGCAAGCCCTGCTTATCGGCATGTGTTTTGATCGCCGGGTTGCACTTAATTAGCGTACCGAGTTGTTCATAGGCGCTTTCATCAAATAACAAATAATGCACGCAGACCTCAGAGGTGATGCGCTTTTTATTGACTGGCCCTGGATCGAACAGCTGAGTCTCACGCGCCGTCGTTAAATGCAACACATGTAAACGAGCTTCGTGTTTTTTTGCCAACTCGATCGCCAGCGACGAAGACTTGTAACAAGCGTCGGCTGAACGGATTAGCGGGTGCGCCGACATCGGCACGTCATCCCCGTACTGTTTGCGAAATTCCTCTTCGCGCGCCTCGATCATCGGTGTGTCTTCGCAATGGGTTGCAATCAAAAGCGGTGATTCGGCAAATATCGCGTTCAACGCCCGCTCATCGTCGACAAGCATCTCGCCGGTCGAAGCTCCCATGAACACCTTGACCCCACAGGCTTCGCTGGTCGCTAGCGCCCTGACTTGGTCTATATTCGCGTTGGTTGCGCCAAGATAAAAGGCGTAATTACCGCGGGCCCGCCCCTCGGCCAGCGCATAGCGTTCGGCCAACAACTCCCGGCTGGTCGTTCTCGGTACGACATTGGGCATATCCATAAAACTGGTGATACCACCGGCCGCGGCAGCAGCCGATTCGGTCGCGATGTCGCCCTTGTGGGTCAGGCCCGGTTCCCGGAAATGCACCTGATCGTCGATCATACCGGGCAGCAGGTAGCGACCATTGCCCTCGATAACCTGATCGGATTTGGTGGCGTTAATATTCGACGCAAGTTGTTGAATTCGCCCGTTACGAATTAGCACGTCACACTCACAGGTGCGGCCTTCGTTGACCAGCAGCACCTCCTTAATTAATAGCGACGCCATAACCACTTCTTATTTATTCGGCAAAGCGATCGGTAGCACTTACCAGTTCATGCACCGTACCCGACTCGAACGCCGAATGACCTGCGTCGGGGACAATACGAAATTCCGCTTCCGGCCAAGCACGGTGAAGCTCCCAGGCTGTTGTCATCGGACAGACCAGATCATAGCGCCCCTGCACAATGACCGCAGGAGTTGTTCGTATACGATCTAGGTCCCGGAAAATCTGATCCGGATCGTCCATGAATCCATGGTTGACGAAATAGTGAGTCTCGATCCTCGCGAGCGCCAGAGCGTACTTATCTTCGCGGAAACGCTCCACGCCGGCGTCCGACATAACCACGTTGCTGGTTACACCTTCCCACAATGACCACGCACGTGCCGCCTCGAGTTGTTGCTGCCGATCACCACCCATCAACCGCCGGTGATAGGCTTGCAGCAAATCCGCGCGCTCGTCATCCGGGATCGGCGCAAGGAACTTCTCCCAGTGATCTGGGTAGATGCGGCTAGCACCATCCTGATAGAACCAGCGCAGTTCCTTGGAACGCATCAGAAAAATTCCCCGCAGCACCAGCTCGGTGACCCGTTCCGGGTGTGCCTGGGAATAGATCAACGCCAGTGTACTGCCCCAAGAGCCGCCAAACACCTGCCAGCGCTCGATATCGAGGTGATCGCGAAGTGCCTCAAGATCGCTGACCAGATCAGCCGTCGTATTATGTTCCAAGCAGGCATGCGGCCGGCTCTTGCCAGCGCCGCGCTGGTCAAATAAAACGATCCGGTAGCGCCGCGGATCAAAGAAGCGGCGGGTCGCAGCGCTGGTAGCCGCACCCGGCCCCCCGTGAACAAACACGACCGGCTTGCCGGTGGGATTCCCGCATTCCTCGAAATAAATTTCATGAGGCGCAGTGACTGGCAAATGACCGCTTGCCGTGGGCGCAATTGGTGGATACAACCCACGCCGCTGGTTATTCGAATTCACCTGTGGTGGTCCTTATCAACCGGGTTGGACCGGCCCTGAGATGCTCTCAAGTCTGACTCCCCATAGGATCTTCTTCAGCAGCGCTCAGTATAGCGGAGGATGTCGTGCGGACGCCCACGGCAGCAATCTGGGTAAATCAGGCAAGCTGCCAGCATCGGCAGCACTGTTTGCTAGAATCGCTGTCCCAAACAAAACAGCTACCCGGAACCATCGATGCGTTCATCATTCAAAAAATCGGCACGGCACAACGCCTTGATTATAAGCCTCCTAATCGCACCGGCAATCTGCGCGGATGAAGCGCTGATTCCCTATGAGATGTTCGTGCTCGACAACGGCCTGACGCTGATAGTGCATGAAGATCACAAGGCGCCGATTGTTTCAGTCAATATCTGGTACCACGTCGGTTCAAAGAATGAGCAACCGGGTCAGACCGGATTCGCGCACCTGTTCGAACACCTGATGTTTCAGGGATCAGAAAACTTCGATGGCGAGTATATCGAATCGCTCCAGCAGATCGGCGCTACCGATCTCAATGGCACCACCTGGTTCGACCGCACCAACTACTTCCAAAATGTCCCGAAAACGGCCCTAGACCGGGTGCTGTGGCTGGAATCGGACCGCATGGGGCACCTGCTTGGAGCCATCGACCAAGCCAAGCTGGACGAACAGCGAGGCGTGGTCAAGAACGAGAAGCGACAAGGCGAGAACCAGCCATATGACAAAGTCTGGCGTCAATTACAGAAGCAGGTATATACCGATGGGCACCCTTACTCATGGGAAACCATAGGTTCGATGGAAGATCTTGACGCGGCCAGCCTCGAAGACGTGCAGGAATGGTTTCGCACCTACTACGGGCCGAATAACGCGGTGCTTGCCGTCGCCGGCGATGTCGAAGCAGCAAAAGTTCTGGAACGGGTTAAATATTACTTTGGCGACATTTCTCCCGGACCACCGCTGGTCAAACTCGAAAAGTGGATTCCGCGCCACACGACCGAGCGGCGCGAACGTATTGGAGACCGGGTTTCACAGGAACGGCTCTACATGGCATGGACGAGCCCAAAATGGGGCACGCAGGCCGCGAGCGAACTAAAGCTAGCGCTGCAAATACTTGGCGGTGACAAAAACTCGCGCCTGTATGAACGTCTGGTGTACGACGAACAGATCGCCACCGACGTGGAAATGGTTGCGTATGATCTAGAAATCGCCGGACTGACTTACGTCCAGGCGTCGGCCAAAGAAGGCGTGGACCTTGCCGTTATAGAGAGCGCTGTCAAACAGGAGATTCAGCGCTTTATTGCGCGGGGGCCGACGGCGAAGGAACTCGAGCGGGTGCAAACGCAATATCGGGCATCGTTTCTCCGCGGTATAGAGCGGATCGGCGGATTTGGCGGCAAATCGCATGTGTTGGCAGAAAGCATGGTATATGGTGGCTCGCCGGACTACTACCAGCGCAAGCTGGGCTATATCGCGGACGCAAGCCGGGCAGACCTACGGACCGTCGCTGGGGAATGGCTCGGTGACAATGCCTACATCGCCGAAGTCTATCCGCATGCCGCGATGACTGCGGCCGCGGAGGGCGCAGACCGCTCACAGCCACCAGAACCGAACGGGTTTCCCAGAGCAGAATTTCCTGATTTCGACCGGGTCAAGCTGGAGAACGGTCTCGAGATTCTGGTCGTGCAACGTAGCGCCATTCCACTCGTCAACATAACGCTGATGCTGAACGCTGGCTTTGCGGCCGATCAGTTTACGCGGCCGGGCACCTCAACCATGGCGATGGCAATGCTCGATGAAGGCACCGCAAAACGCTCGGCGCTCGAAATCAGCGAAGCACTGGCATTGCTCGGCGCTTTGCTTTCCGCCGGGGCCGATCTCGATACATCAACCGTCAGCCTTTCAGCCCTGCGCGAAAATCTAGACGATTCGCTGGCGATATTTGCCGATGTAATGCTCAACCCGGTTTTTCCGTCAGCCGAACTGGACCGGTTAAGGAGCCAGTATCTGGCCCTGATACGGCAGGAAAAAACCCGTCCGACCAGTATGGCATTGCGAGTGCTGCCCAAATTGATATATGGCGAAGGACATGCCTATGCTCAGCCGCTAACCGGTTCCGGAACCGAGGAATCGATCCGGGCGATCACGCGCGCTGATCTGCAGCAGTATCACAAAACCTGGTTTCGGCCCAATAACGCGACGCTGCTGGTTGTCGGGGACATCAACACCACCGAAATCACAACGAAGCTGAAAAAATTATTCAAATCATGGGAACCCGCGGACGTGCCGGTGAAGAACATCGCCCTAGTCGAGCGTCGCTCTAAGGACGCCGTATATATCGTAGACAAGCCCGGCGCGGAACAGTCGATCATAGTTGCCGGGGAAGTCGCTCCACCGAAGTCGAACCCGGGCGAAATAGCCATAGAGGCCATGAATGATATTCTCGGGGGACAGTTTTTTTCGCGCATCAACATGAACCTGCGTGAAGACAAAAGTTGGTCGTACGGAGCACGCAGCATGATCATGGATGCTGAAGGCCAACGACCGTTTCTGGTTTACGCGCCGGTACAGACGGACAAGACCAGCGAATCCATGCTCGAGATTCTAGATGAACTAACGGCAATTAATGGTGAACGGACACCGACCGAGGATGAACTCGCCCGCGCTAAGAGCAGTAAGACATTGTCCCTGCCCGGACGCTGGGAAACGAATGGTGCAGTGCTCCGGTCAATGGGGGAAATCGTCCGCTTCGGTCTCGCCGATGATTACTGGGACACATACGCCGACGAAGTCAATGCGCTAAGTGTAGACGATATTGCCCGGGCCGCCAGTGAAGTGGTTTTCCCCGAAGACCTGGTATGGGTCGTCGTTGGCGATCGTGAGCAAATCGAATCCGGAATCATAGAACTAGGACTTGGCAATATTCGTTTAATCGATGCAGACGGCGAGCTGGTATCGCATGAGACAACATTGGCCCACTGAGTGTGTTTACAATAGAGAAGGCTTAAGCACGTCCTGCTCAAGCAATACCAAGCGAGCGCAAACGCTGATCGTCCAATACTGATGCATATGGCATCCGATTCCACAACGCCGCGACAAGTTTTCTACGGCTGGTATATCGCCAGTGTCGCCGTATTGGCGTACTTCTTCACCAATGGTCTGTCCATCTGGGTACCGCAGAATCTGTTTCCGCGGTTCATGGAAGACTTCAATGCGACCGCAGGCGAAGTCAGCTTTACCACCGGTACGACACTCTTGTTGTCGGCTTGGCTCGCACCATTTGCAGGGGCAATGATCGACCGGTACGGCGTCGTGCGTGTCATGCGCGCCGGCCTGATCGTGATGGCTGTATCTTTTGTGCTCTACCCTTTCGTACAGTCCTTGGCACAGTTGTATGTTCTGCACGGGTTCCTGGCGGTGGGACTTATTATGGCCGGGCTGATGCCGAACGTGGTCTTGTTGTCCAACTGGTTCGTCAAACGACGTGGGGCCATGATTGGTTTACTGGTTGCATCATCCAGCCTCGCCGGTGCGGTGCTTCCGCTAGCCATTTCACCCCTGGTGCTGAACCCCGATTTCGGCTGGCGCTGGGGTTTCGGCGCACTCAGTGTCGCGTTCATCCTGTTCGCCGTATTGCCGGGACTCCTGCTGCTAAAAGCTGCCCCGACTGACGTCAACCAAGTTCCTGATGGTCTTGCTGATACCGGCAAGACCATCACTGAACCGCAATCAAGCGGCGTATCGTTTGGGGTTGCGCTGCGCAGTCGTTCGCTGTGGTTTCTAGGTCTCGGATCGGCCTGTCTGTGGTACAGCTTTCAGGCAGTCAACAGCCAAGCGATGATATTCTTCGAGCAAGAGGCCGGACTGACGCCGCAACGGGCAACACTCTTGTTTTCGATCATTTACTGGGTCAGCTTCTCCGGTAAATTTCTGTTTGGAGTGCTCAGCGACCGAATAGCAAAGCGGCAGGTACTTTTGCTTGCTGGCATTATTATGCTTGTCGGCACATCAATTCTGTTCAGTCTTGCCAGCGATGGGCTAACGCTGGCACGTAATATTCCCCAATTAACCGCGTTCGCAATCGTGTTTGGGCTCGGTTTTGGTGGCTGCTTCACATTGATTCAACTTGTCACCGTCGAAACGTTTGGTCAGGCCGCACTCGGCAAAATTTTAGGCATCGTGATTTTGATCGAAGGCATGGGTGGCTTTCTGGGCACCGTAGCAACCGGCCAAATCAGGGATGCTACTGGAGATTACCTGATGCCATTTTTGATCGTAGTTGCCGTCGAAATTGTCGGGTTACTCGCAGTTT
>JAYZJE010000087.1:0-3838 GCA_036164895.1 Pseudomonadota bacterium | reverse complement strand
ATCAGCTGGAGCGTACGCCGAAAAATTCTTTCGTGACGCAGTTTCGCCTGCAACGTCCGCTGTTAAACACCGGGGTGGACTGGTTTATCGAAGGCAATGCCACATGGCAGGACAAGCGCTTCGAGAGTGCTGATAATTTTACCTATTGGGAAGATTACTGGCTGACCGATGTCCGGTTTGGATTCCAGGCCGACAACTGGGACGTCTTGGCTTATGTCAACAATGTGTTTGATGATAACAAGATCAAGTCCGGTGCCAGTGCGCCCGATTTCGGCGAGCAGGTGACCCAACTCGGCTTCACCGCCGGGTTCGGTGCCAGCATGTGGTACGGCACGCTGCCGAATCCCCGGGTCTGGGGCGTGCGTGCTAATTTCAGGTTTGGAGGCTAACCCTGACGCTCAACGCGAAACGGAAGCGTTAATTCGGGATATTGTTTCCCATGGTTCGGCCTAGCGTTCGCTCACGGCTCAACTGCGGCCATCAATCGATCGCGAAACGCGCGGACACGCTTGGCATTGACGCCCATGTCGCCACGTCCTAGGCGTGATTTCGAGCGCAAATCCACGCGGATCTCAGGCCCCTTGGCCTGAATGCGGACAACGACATCGTCCTTAAAGCCCACCCAAGGTGTCGTCGCCGTGGCCTCGATCCGTCCCTCGTCCGCATTGCTGGCGACGATTTCCCAGCCCATGTCCTCGGCTACGGTCAGAGCTTGTTCAAACACAAAACCACGGGGATTCAGTAAAACAATGGTTTCGATGTCGGGATAAGCCTCCAACTGCAGCCGTGCGCTTTCGTTGCCCGCGTACTGCGGCGGATTATCATTCGGCCCACGCAACCCGACCACCGCGACGAACTGCGGCGGCGACACCGTGTCGGTGCTGATATCGTGTATCGGTGGTCCACCTCCACTGCTGATAAGAACAACAGCATTGACGATTGCTGCAACGCCTACCGTGAGAGCCCCTGCGGTTAGTGGGAAGGATGCTTGGCCGGCGGTGCCGCGGCTGCGTACCAGGCCGATCGTTGCAACCACCGCCCCGACAACCAACAGCAGCGAACCGAGTGTCAGCGATAGCATCGCCGTAAACGGGCCGAGCGGGGTGGCGCCCAGAATTCCAATGAGTGTTACAACGATACCTGCGGCAGCGATCCATACTGCCCATTTGCAGGGTTGTGTTCCGGACACTGGTTGCTGTGCGTCGTTCATGATTGGTTTCCCGGGCTAGCTCTTTTTATCCGCGCCAGCATAGCATCAGTCGATCACGCCGCGCAGGAAGCGGTTATGGGTACGCATATCTGGCGTCATTTCCTCCACACCCAGCTTGTCGAGAAAAAACTGCACCGGCCACATGTGGCTCGAACCCGCGTAATCAGCTCTGGCCGGCACTTCGGTAACGTCGATGTTGTAGGCCTGTTTCATCGCCGCATCGGTTCCCGGCGACGGCGTATCCGTGGTGTAAATCGAGGCGGCGAAATCCGCGCATTCACCATAGTGCCGGTTACCGTAGGTGAAGTCCCAAGCACCTCGGATTGCCATGCTGTCGAGGTAGGTCATTTCAATCCCTGCCGGATCGACCGCTTTTGACTTGTAAGACTGGCAAAGTGGATTTAATAGATAGCCACCTGCACTGTGACCGATCAAGCGAATGTGTTCGAGGCTTTCCATGCCGGCCAGTTCCGCACCGAGCGCCCGGCCGATTTCCTGCCCATTGGCACTAGCGCGCAACCGGTTGTCCGACCAAGGTGCCCAGACATAGTGGACGATCACGACCCCAGGTTCACTGCCAATGGTTTGCTCGAAGCGTTCCGCCACGGCGTGCAGCGTCGGCTCGTCGCGGCCGCCAACACCGTGCAGCAACAAAACCAGGTAGCTTGTATCGGCAGCGAGATCCAGTGCAGGGGCGACGGCCCCTGACGGCAGGCGAGCGTATATTTCCAGCCCCAGTGCCAATACCAAGACGATCGCAACCAGCCGGGCAAGGCGTTTAGTCCAGGAGCGTTTCTTCATCTAAGCCATCGGGCTGCAAATACAACAGCATTCTTCAAGACCTCAGCTGTCAGGCACAAGCCGCATTATGCTGTGTGCTCGATCGCTGGTTACGTACAGGACACCGTTTTCCCCACGCGTGATACCGCTGGGCACATGGACGGGGGCCGGCGTGTGAGGCACAAATTGGCCAACCGGTAAGTCGGTGGCAAGAACCTCGATTGCGCCGGTCTCCGGATCAACTGCTATGACCCGCTGTGCACCGACTTCAACCACGACTAGACGCCCGTCTGCGAGAATCGCCAAGCCTTCCGGTTGATTCAAACCATCGCTGATAATCCGTTTGCTGTCGTCGTTCAGGTTGATGCGCTGCACCCGCCCGGCCAAGGCTTCAGTGACGTAAAGCGCGTCCGGGCTCGCCCAGGCAATGCCAACCGGCCCACTGAGCTCGCTGGCTACGATTTCGCGTGACTTTTTGTCCAAGGTACTGAGCCGAATAATTTGACCACTGGCAAAATCCGCGACGATTGGCTCGCCGTTATCCGTAAGCAACACGCCGTAAGGCGCCTCGATGTCTTTCCACTTGTGAACGGTTTTGTAACTGTCGCGGTCGACCATGAACACCCGCGAACGCACAACATCTGTAAATACCAGTACCCCGTCATTCAGCGCGACATCGGTTGCCGAGCCGGGGTAAGTGAAGTCGCCGAGTTTGACCGTCGTTGAGAGCCAGCCGTTTTCTGTGTCGACCCATCGATACGCGTAGTCGTCGGCCACGACCAGAGTTTCCCGCCCTTGATTCACTGTCACAGCGAGCCCACCCGGTAACGACATGCTGCCCGGCACCACGTTGCGTTGCACCCCGGAGGCTGGGTCGATGCTGATGATTGCGCTGCGTGCGGGTTGACTGACGTAGATCGCGTCGTCGGGGCCGATCGCTAAATTATCCAAAGAGGGCTCGAGTTTGGCGACGAGTTCGGCGGCACCGGAATCGGGGTCGACTCGCCACAGGTTTCCATCCGACCAGTCAACAGCATAAATTTGGCCGTTGGAATCCAGATTAACCGCGGATAGCATTCCCAGATCCTCGACAATAGGTGAGACTGCGCCGGTATCGACATCGATTCGGGCCAACTGCCCGATTCCTGACAAAGGTCCATAAAGTGCGTCATCAGCAGTGATTTCAAAACTGTTCAGGTGACCGATGCCTTTTGCAACCAACCGCGGCGCGTTTTTGCCGGTGAAATCAAATTCGTGCAGGCGGTCAAAGCCAATTTGCGCGGCGAACAAACGCCCGTCGCTGGTAAAACCAAGTGGATTAATCAACGGCACGCCTGATGCCACAACAAATACTGTTCCATCGGTGCGTAGGGCGCGTATCTCGCCACTCGGGGTCGCCGTCCACGCCATCGTTCCGTCGGGAGCGAACGCGATATCGTCGGCTTCGCCGTCTGGGGGACCGACGGCCGATTCGACATCGCCGGTGGCGACGTCAACGCGGTAAATGGATTGCGACAAAACACTGCCTACGTAGAGCATTCCATCGGGGCCGAAAGTCATACCTTTGGCGCCGTGCATTGGTCCGCCTGGGACCAGCGTCTCGACTCGGTACAGTACGGCCTCGGTGGTTGTGCCCGACTCTTTGTTTGGCGTACAGCCGGCGCTTAGCGTGATGGCCGCGGTCACTGCAAACAGCGATTTTATGCTTATAGTGTTCTTCATCTGGAGTAGATTATAGAATCCAGTCCAAACATAGCCAAAGCGACGCCGAAGGTAGTTGTCTTCACTGCTCCCTATTCAATCTATGGACAAGCGGCTCGATCGCCACCCATCATCGTCGTGCCCGGT
>JAYZJE010000086.1:0-4092 GCA_036164895.1 Pseudomonadota bacterium | reverse complement strand
ACGGAGTGCTTGCTGAAAGGTCACAATATCGATCTCCGCAAGTTGCGCGAATCGCTGACAGAACTCGGCAACAGCCTAGTCGTTGCGGGCAATCAGAATAAAATTAAGATTCATATTCACGCTGATGAGCCTGAAACCGTGTTTGGTGTCTCTGCTGAGTTTGGCACCATCAGCCATCAAAAGGCCGATGATATTCAGCATCAAACCGAAACTATGCGCCTCACCGACCGACGTATCGCCATCATTACCGATTCCGCGGCAGACATACCCGACTCGGCTATACACGATCTGGATATTCACATCGTGTCGTTGCGAATCAATTTTGGTAACGAGACCTTTCTCGACAAAGTCGGCCTGAGTCCGGAGCAATTCTTTCAGAAATTAGCAAGTAATCCCGAGCGCGTGCGAACCTCGCAGCCACCGCCAGGTGATTTCAGGCGCATGTACGATTATCTCGGATCTCATTTTCAGCAGGTGATCTCGATCACTTTAACAAACAAAGTCAGTGGCACCTGGCAGGCAGCCACAACCGCCGCGCACCGGGCGCAACACTCAGACCGGATTACTGTCGTCGACAGCAAGAACGCATCGCTGGGACAAGGACTGATCGTGATGCATGCCGCTGAATGTGTCCGAGCCGGTTACACGCTTCATGATGTACTCGCATCGGTAGGTGAGACCGCTTCGCGGACGCGGACTTTTGGCCTGATTATGGATTTGAGCTACGCGGTACGGGGTGGGCGCATCAAGCCTTGGATCAAGTGGCTGGCTGATCGACTGAGGCTGACACCAATACTGAGCAACACCAGTGACGGAAATATTAGTGTCAGGAACTTCATGTTCGGGCGTCGGAATTTGCTGCTTCGCTTCGCACGGCACGTTTCCGGTCAAACGCAGCGGCGAAACACCTATCGCGTTGCAATTGGGCATGCCAACTGTCAAAACGAGGCCGAGCAGCTACGTAAAGAGCTGCTGAACAAATTACCCAGCATCGAAAACATTTATATCACGGAGCTTGGCTCAGCCATCGGCGCGCACGCCGGGCCTGGCGCCTTGCTGGTGTCCCTTCAGGAATACCGGGCCGTTGGCTCTCGCCACAGCCGCAGCGAGCACTGAGCAAGCTGGGACCTAACCAGCACGTTCAATCAAGGTCGAGCCCTGATTTGCCGGGTTGTTCACCGTCCGACGAACCGGCCATGCCTGAATTTCCTTGTCGTCACAGGATTTCAGCATCGCAAGCAGCGCATCAGGTTCGCGCTCCGGTTGAATCCAGTCCATGGTTGTGGGGGCATCGAGAATCACTGGCATACGTTCGTGGAGCCTGCTAATCGACCTACTCGCTGCTGTCGTAATGATCGTGCACGTCTCCAGCGGAGGCTGATCATTTGCATGCCAGTTCTCCCATAAGCCCGCCATGCCGAACGGGTGATCGACTTTAAAAGAAATAAAATACGGCGTCTTGCGCCCCTCTTCGGTGTGCCATTCATAAAAACCGTCCGCTAGAATTACGCACCGGCGTTGCTTGAACGCCTGGCGGAATGCTGGTTTCTCGGCAACCGTCTCGGCGCGGGCGTTGATCATCCGACTGCCGATCTCTGAATCCTTCGCCCAGAAAGGGACTAGCCCCCATTTGAGCATTTCGGTCTCCGGTTGAGCGTTGGCTTGCTGGCGGATCACCATCACTTCCTGAGACGGCGCCACGTTGTAGCGGGGCTCAAACGCAAATGGCACTTCTACCCCAAAGTATTCCTGGACCGACTCCCGCGGCGAATAAAATGCAAAGCGCCCACACATAGAAGCCTCTCACTCCCGGATGCCGACGCCCCGGTTGAGAAGATAGAGACAGGCCCAGAACAGGCCTACGATGAAAACCAGTATGATCACATAGGCTCGGACGACGCTGATGTCCGAAACGCCTAGCATTCCGTAACGAAAGCCATTCACCATATAGAGAATCGGATTGAGCGTGGACAGTCGCGCCCAAAAATCCGGTAACAGAGAAATCGTGTAGAAAACACCACCCAGGTAAGTCAGGGGAGCAAGTACGAACGACGGTATGATCGCCACGTCGTCGAACTTCTCAGCGAAAATCGCATTGATCATTCCACCCATGGAGAAAACGACTGCCGTCAATACCACCATGCTGACTGCGATGAACGGATACCGTACCTCGATCCGTGTGAAAAACAAGGCGACCACCGTCACGACCAGCCCCACCGCCAAACCTCGTACCACACCGCCAGCAATGTGCCCAAGAACTATGACCCAGTTTGCCGTCGGTGCGACAAGCATTTCCTGCAGATGTCCCTGGAACTTGGCTGCAAAAAATGATGACACAACGTTGCCGTAGGAGTTGGTGATTACCGACATCATGATCAAGCCGGGAGCCATGTACTGCATATATTCAAAGCCGCCCATCTCACCAATGCGGCGGCCGATCAGATTGCCAAAAATGATAAAATACAGCGTCATTGTAATTACAGGCGGGACAATGGTCTGGATCCAGATTCGCAGCACCCGAGTGCATTCCTTTGTAACAATCGTATCAAGGGCAATTAATTGGCGTCGAAAATCCATCTGGAAATTTCCTAAAGGTTAAATTCCTCAACGACCTGCTCTTGGTCACGCTCATTATCCCGGCGTTGAATCAAACGCACGAACAGTTCTTCGAGGCGACTGGTTTTATTGCGCATGCTGATAACTTCCACACCGGCCGTTGACAACGCGCTGAAGAGGCCATTGAGATCTTGGTCTATGTGTATTTCAACCTCAAGTTCGTGGTCGCTAATTTTTTCAACATCGAATCCGTTGAGCGTGGGGGCAATTTCGATCGGGTGACGAAGGTTCAGCACGAACACTCCCTTGTTCAGTTTATGCAGCACCGCCGACATTCGATCGTTCTCCACGATCACACCGTCATCGATAATTGCAACGTGACGGCACAGATTTTCAGCTTCTTCCAGGTAATGTGTGGTCAGAATTATTGTCGTTCCGTTACGATTGATCGTACGCAAGAATTCCCACATGGATCGGCGAATCTCAATATCCACACCAGCCGTCGGCTCGTCCAGAATCAGTAGCTTGGGCTTATGCACCAAAGCCCGCGCAATCATCAGCCGTCGCTTCATGCCGCCGGAAAGGTTACGCGCTGTCTCACCTCGACGATCCCATAAGTGCAGTTCGCGCAGCACCGTCTCGGTGCGTTCGCGCGCCTCACGCCGCGGTAATCCATAGAATCCTGCCTGATTGACAACGCAATTGAAGACTTTGTCCCATTGGTTAAGGTTGAGTTCCTGGGGGACTATGCCAATACAGGCTTTCGCAGCCTCGAGTTCGCTATCGATATTGTGCCCGAAGACCTCCACAGCCCCGGAGGTCTTGTTGACCAGAGATGTCACGATACCGATAGCCGTGGTCTTGCCAGCACCGTTCGGACCGAGCAGGGCAAAAAAATCGCCGGGGTCGACCTTAAGATCAATGCCCTTCAAAGCCTCAATCCCATTCGGGTAGGTCTTCCACAGATTCTTGATCGACAGCGCATGCATAACGACGCATTTTGCCCCGTCATCCCGGACAAGCCAAACAGTTACAGGCGCTTTGTCCTAAGAGCGACGTTAGGGCACCGTCCTTCCGGTGCCGCGGGGCCAGCTCTGGGCGACGCTCAACGGTACGATTCTCAGACCCGTCTTGATCAACTGGGGCCAAGCAATCCGCTTAAAGCAGAGTTTCAGCTCGTTTTGGCCTGCTCGTTATTCCCTTACGGTACCCGCGTCGCCGCTGCAGTGGCCTTGTTGATGTGCATCACCAGCGGCACAAAAATGACCAGCGCAATCAGACAGCCAGCAATACCCACGACGTTGGCAGGGAACAGGTTTTCTTCAGTCACCCACATGGTTGCTAGCGCGGGCCCCAGAAAAAAGCCACCGGTCATAGCCGCCGGGATCAGCACCGGCGCCCGTCCACTGGCGTCGCTGCTGGCAATGGTTGCCATGATGTAGGGTCCGGTCAGGTTCCAAAATATCTGAAAAATTGCTGCGGTCGCGGCAAACCGCAGAAACGACATGTCGCCGGTCAGCAGGCTGATCATGACCA
>JAYZJE010000085.1:0-2684 GCA_036164895.1 Pseudomonadota bacterium | reverse complement strand
GGGAAAATCTATGCTTCTGCGACACCAATCAAAAAAGCCCGCGTGGCCTGAAACCGATTTGTCTAGAAAGCGTCGTTTGTGAGTCAGTGCATTCTTGGAGGCAGGCGTCATTCAGCAGTATGGGTTGTATGCACCAATTTATGCGGCTTCTAACTGGCTTACTTCATGAACGGTATCCACCATGGCTTTGACTTGGTCGACCGGTGCGTGTTGCGGCACGCCATGACCCAGATTGAACACGTGCCCGCGAGCATTTTTCCCAAACGCTAGCGTTTCCACAACGCGGTCTTGGATTTCCTGGCGGGACCGAAAGAACACATAGGGTTCTATGTTGCCCTGCACCGAAACATTGGCGCCCAACCGTTCCACCGCCTCATCAAGACGCAGCCCATAGTCAATTCCAATAACGTCGGCACCGCATTTGCTGATCGCTTCCAGGGAGGCATGTGCTCCAAGGCCAAAATATAGAATCGGCACACCGGTGCTCTTGATATCCGCGATGATCTGTTTGACGAATGGCAGGTTCAATTCCCGGTAATCCCTTGGGCCGAGCAAACCGGCATGGGAATCGAACAGCATCAGGGCGTTTGCGCCGGCGGCAGCTTGGGCCTTGAGATAATTGGCGGTATGACGCGCGACCTTATCCATCAAGTTTTTAAAGGTGGGCGTGTCAGCGAATGCCATGCGTCGGGTGATCGCGAAAGAGGTACTGCCCGCCCCCTCGATCATGTAGGCCGACACTGTGAACGGTGCTCCGGCGAAACCGATCAGCGGGACCTTGTTGGCGAGCTCGCGAGCACAGATTTTCTGGGCCTCGTAGACGAATCCCAGCCCCTCCGAGGAATCCTCGGGAACCATTAGCCGGTCTACATCGGCAGCGGTACGAACCGGGTTCGAGTACGATGGTCCCTTGCCTACCTCGTAATGGAGGTCCATTCCCATCGGGACGACGGTTGTGGTGATATCCGAATAGAAAATCGCCGCGTCGACACCGATGATGTCGACCGGCTGCATCGTAATCTCCGCGGCTATCTCGGGGGTTCGGCAGGCGGTCAGAAAATCCAACTTTGCCAGGATTTTCTGGTATTCCGGAAGGTAACGACCCGCCTGACGCATTAGCCAGACGGGCGTGTATTGGACTTTTTCACCTCTGCAGGCTTTCAGAAAAGTATCATTCATACTGCAACCTATTTTTCGTTGGACAAAACGGGTTTTTCACCCGGTTGTCACTCTCCCCATCGCGCCAGTAATGTCTCTTTGGTTTTGAACCGCCCAGAATTCCATGTGCTCGCCTCTTCTGACGGGCAGGCCTCAATACAGCTTGGTTTGTCATGGGAGACGACGCATTCCATTCAGCGAAGCAGGTCAATCACGTGAATAATATCGCCTTGGCTGATGCCCTGGTTTGGACAGTCTGAGATAAAGGCGCAACAATTCAGATATTCGTCAATCGTGCGCAACTCCATTATATTGTCGTAATGATATGATGACAAGTAGATTCTGAAAGCGACTGATTACGGTGGTCTATGACCGAATTGACTGAATTTGGACAGCTCCGAGGCGCCCGAATTACCGCCCAACTGCCGAGACCGGATATGGAACGTCGCATTGCAGCATTCCTGCGGCACGGAAACGTCTGCGTACTCGCGACCTGTTTGAACGATGTACCCCGGGCGACACCGATCGAGTATTACTCCGACGGCCTGACAATCTTTGTCGCGGCGTCTCGGGCGACCAAAATCAAGAACTTGGAGGGCAACCCCCGGGTCGGCGTCGCAATCTATAGTACTCCGTACACGGACTGGACCGACTGGTACCGGGTGATCGGCTTGCAGATGACGGCGAGGTTTAATTGCTCCGCTATAACGAACAGCCTGAGGCCTACGCAGCCGCGCCTGAGATCTACGACTGCCGCAAATACCGGCGTGCACTGGGGAAGTCGGACAGGGAAGCCCGCAAAACGACAATCGTCAAAATTCAGCCGATGAAGATCGAATTCCGAGATCTCGCCGCACTACGTGAGGGATCCGCGGCACTCCAGGTCTGGGAGCAAGATCAGACGAACATAATATGAACCCAGAAAAATCACTAATCGCGAACAAGGACCTGCCCCTGTACGGTAGGCGTATCCTTTGCTGTGCGCCTCGTAACTATGCCCAGAAGCTGATCCGGCTATTGGCATTGCACGGCGCTTTGCCGGTATGGATGCCGACAATCGCGATCGAGCCGATGGATGACTACACGGAGTTAGACGAAGCGCTGAAGAACCTTGAACGGTTCCAATGGGTCTCTTTTACCAGTCGCAACGGGATTGAGGCGTTCTTCAATCGACTCGACGCGCTCGGCTTGGACCTCAACGTGCTTGAGAAGACACATGTGAGCGCGCTCGGTAACGATGCAAAACTCTTGGAAGAGCGCGGCGTCAGCGTAGACTTGCTGCCGGCGCGTGCCAGCACAAAAGGTGTCGTCGAGGAACTTCAGCGGCGCGGTCAGAAGAGTGGGCGCATGCTGCTTCCGGTGCCTGAGGTATATGGCATGGCAGAGCCACCCGTCATTCCAGACTATGTTCGGTGGTTGCAGGAACTCGGCATGGACGTTCAGCGCGTGCCGGCCTATGCGACCCGCCGCGTCACTGGCGGACTGGAACCGGAACTCGAGATGATATTGGCAGGCAAAGTCGACTT
>JAYZJE010000084.1:0-3288 GCA_036164895.1 Pseudomonadota bacterium | reverse complement strand
AATCACTTCAGGAGGAAGTGCCTTACGGTCTCTGCGTCGAAATCGAAGAATTGGTCGAGCGAGACAACCTCGTATTGGTTGATGCTGTAATTTGGGTCGACCGGGAGTCACACAAAGGCATTGTCGTGGGAAAAGGGGGGTTAAGGTTAAAGCGTATGGGTCGAGCAGCAAGACTTGAACTCGAAAAGCTATTTAGCCGGAAATTTCATATAGAAACCCGCGCCAAGGTGAAGCGCAATTGGTCCAACGATGCGGCCCTGCTGCGCCAGTTGGGCTATGGCACTCAGGTATGAGTGAGCTAAGAAGGGTAGATGCAGAGCCAGCATTTGTTCTGCACTCACGAAGTTATCGCGAGTCCAGCGAACTTCTTGAGGCATTTACGCTGCACCATGGCCGAATCGGCCTGGTAGCGAAAGGTGCCAAGCGTAATAAGTCCCCATTTCGCGGTACCCTGCGATTATTTCAACCCTTGTTGATTAGCTGGTCCGGGCGCGGGGATTTGGTAACACTGCGCACGGTTGAGTGTTCTACAACCGTTAGTGACTTGGGCGGTACTGCACTGATGGCGGGGTTTTACGTCAACGAACTTGTACTGGCGTTACTACGCCGCTCAGATCCTTACAGTGAGCTTTTCGCGCACTACACGGCAACGCTGGCCTCACTCGCCGGAGCAGCAGACGATGTTGAAGCCGTGCTGCGTCGTTTTGAAATGTCCCTGCTTCGCGAGATTGGGTACGGGCTCAGTCTAAACCAAGACAGCGTAAACAATGTTGACCTTAGCCCTGCCCAAAGATATGAGTATCGGATTGAAAGAGGCCCCGTGCCGGTTGATGCCAGTTGCACTTCTGAAATGGTTTTCACAGGGGCTGAGTTACTTGCTATAGGGCAGGGCAACTTCTGCGAGCAGACAACGCTTAGTGGCGCCAAGCGACTATTACGCAACGTTCTCGATCACCATCTTGGCGGCCGCCAATTGAAAACGCGGGGTGTATTTGCAGCGATGAAACGACGGACCTAAAGATATCGCGATTGCAACGGGGCAGCCGCTTATTCCATTGCGATGATGCGGTAGAGATGCCAAACTCATTCCATATACTCTGAAACATTAACGTTTTTCGAATGGATACATCTGCAATGCTTTTGGGAGTCAATATCGATCATGTCGCTACGCTTCGCCAGGCGCGTGGGACAGTGTACCCTCGCCCAATCGATGCAGCTTTGCTCGCCGAGCAAAACGGTGCGGACAGTATTACCGTTCACCTTAGGGAAGACCGCAGGCATATTCAGGATGCTGACGTTCGTGAACTCAACACGGCCCTGCAGACCCGCATGAACCTCGAGATGGCAGTCACGGACGAGATGGTGGGTTTAGCGGGTGATATTCGTCCGGCAGACTGCTGCTTCGTACCGGAGCGACGCCAGGAAGTCACGACTGAAGGAGGCTTGGATGTGGTATCCCAGTGTGACAGGGTTCAGGTAGCATGCGGAATTCTTAGTGACCAGGGAATCCGTGTGGCCGTGTTCATTGACCCGGAAGTTGAGCAGCTCAAAGCCGCAAAGGATGCCGGGGTCGGTGTGGTGGAACTGCACACTGGCGCCTATGCTGAAGCTGACACCGATGCCCACGCAATCGAACTAGAAAAGATGGCCCAAGCGGCGCGATACGGATCGTCTATAGGGCTCACTGTGCATGCTGGGCATGGGTTGCACTACGGTAACGTGCAAAAAATTGCTGCATTACGCGAAATATCTGAATTAAATATTGGGCATTCAATTGTAGCGCAGGCAGTTTTTGTCGGCCTGGCACAGGCTGTCAGTGATATGAAACAGGCCATGCTCGAAGCTTGCCGTCTATGATCTTTGGAATCGGCACCGACGTTCTCGAAGTACGGAGAATAGAGTCTGCCTACCGACGATTTGGCGCTCGGTTCGCGCAGCGTGTGCTGATGCCTGACGAATTACGCTTGTTTAAAAAGACCAAACGCCCGGTACCCTTCCTGGCAATGCGTTTTGCAGCAAAGGAAGCGGTAGTGAAAGCCTTGGGGACGGGATTTGCCAATGGAGTCTGGGTGCGTGATACGGGCGTTACCCCGGATTCTCTGGGCCGGCCGGAAATTATATTTTCTGAACGGGGCAGTGCGGTTTGCAAAAGGCTGGGAGTTGGCAGCGCGCACCTGTCATTGTCCGATGAAGCCAACCTTGTGGTGGCAATTGCCGTGCTTGAAAGGGCGTAAATGATTTGCTGGAAACATGAATATTCTGGCATTTGATATTGAGACGGTTCCTGACGTTGCGCTGGGCCGAAAATTGTTTGGCTTTGAGGATGTCAGCGACAGTGATGTCGCCAAAGCAATGGCATTCCGACAACTGCAGCGTCAGGGTAGCGATTTCCTGCCGCTCTATCAGCACAAAGTCGTCGCCATATCGGTCGTACTCGGTGGCTCTAAAGACCTAAAAATATGGAGTTTGGGAAGCCCCTCCAGCGGCGAGGCAGAGCTTGTGCAACGGTTCTTTGATGGATTGGAGAAATATTCGCCCGAACTCGTGTCTTGGAATGGCTCGGGGTTCGATTTGCCCGTGCTGCATTATAGGTCGCTGCTGCATGGGATCTCCTCCGCGCGCTATTGGGAAACGGGTGATGAGGACCATTCGTTCCGATACAACAATTATCTCAGCAGGTTTCACTGGCGGCATATCGATTTGATGGATGTGTTGTCCGGATTTCAGCCGCGCGCTAAAGCAAGCCTTGACAATGTTGCAGTCATGCTCGGTTTTCCCGGAAAGCTAGGTATGAAGGGCGAGCAGGTCTGGGATTTTTACCAGCAGGGTGAGATAGAGAAAATTCGCAGTTACTGCGAGACGGACGTTTTGAATACCTATCTTATATTTCTTCGCTTCCAGTGCATCCGCGGGCTGTTGGATAAACGGCAGGTGCAGTCAGAGTATGAGCGCGTTCGCGATGCGCTAGCGGCGTCTGAGGCGAGTCATCTCAAGGAATTTCTTTCCGCCTGGGGCAGGCCGTAAGGGTATCCAGTATCGCGATGGCAAATGGACAATGGATTGTCGTGGTCAGCCTTGCGGACCAGATTCTGCGGGTAATGCGTAGTGCTGTGATGTTGGCAGAATACCCGGTATCGACGTCACGCTATGGTGCTGGTGAGCAGCAGGGCAGTAATTGTACGCCGAGGGGCGGACATGTCATCCGCGCGTGCATTGGATCAGGCCTGCCGGAGGGCGCAGTGTTTGACGCGCGCCGACCCACCGGCCAGATATACAGTCCTGAACTTT
>JAYZJE010000083.1:0-9337 GCA_036164895.1 Pseudomonadota bacterium | reverse complement strand
AACTAGGTCTAGTATGTCCCGACTTATGTACTTCATGCTACTTTGACCAGTTAGTGTGAAACCGTCCTCACCTATTACTTTTAAACTAACCTCGGCTGAACGCACATCGTCAATAGTGAAATTGCTGTCCAGCAATCGAATAAAAGGGCCAAGGGCACACGATGCGTTGTTGTCTTTAGCTTTGCCTAGGAGCAGAGAACTGCGGCCTTCTATATCTCTGAGATTGACATCATTACCAAGCGTTACGCCTACCACTTTCCCTGCCGGGGAACTGATCAAAACGATTTCCGGCTCCGGGTTGTTCCAACTCGATGATGGGTGAATGCCGATTTCATCCCCAAAGCCGACAGATGAAAGTACTTGTGATTTGGTGAACACTTCCGCATCTGGCCCGAGCGCCACCTCAACGTAAGCTGAGTTGATACCGGCCATTGCAAGCTCCTTAATGACCGCCTGCGCTTTAGGTGAGCCTGGCTGGATTTGACTTAATGTTGTGCCAATTGCTTTGGTGATACGATCGCGTAAATGTTCCGCCTGCGTCACATCACCTTGTGATTGCTCGTCTATCAGACGTTCAACAAAGCTCTCTGCGAACGTTACTCCACAAGCCTTAATGCATTGAAGGTCGATTGGAGATAACAGCCGCGGTAAACAGGACCTCTTCGTTTCCAAGCTATTCGAGAACAGTCGCTCATGCGAGCACAATACATTCGCGTGCTGGATTGCCTCTTTGGCCTCGGCCACAGGGTCATCAGAGTCTAGGAGCTCGGCACAGGTCGCAAATGTTCCTGAAAGGTCCAGTACATCCTGTCCGCAAACGGCAACAATCGATGGGCCTTCCAAGGGATTCGTTGGTCCCTTTGGTACCCAAGCGCGGCCTATTAACAGTGCTCCATCGGAATCTACTGGTAGATTCTTAAACGACTCCATTAGGCGACCCGTGATGGCAGACAGGCGGGGCCAATCGGTTCGAAAGCCTTATACGTTAAAATAAACTCCTGGTGTCGGAGCAGCTCTGACTTAGTTCTTTCGCCGCTCGCAACAGCGATTACTTTCGAGTAAATCTCGTCGCCAATCTCTGCGGTTGTCGCATTTCCTTCAATAATGCGCCCCGCGTTGATGTCCATGTCCTCTTTAAGATTGTTGTAGGTATCGGGGTTACCACATATCTTGATCACTGGCGATACTGCGGAACCAACAACAGAGCCACGACCGGTCGTAAATAAAATAACATGGGCACCACAAGCGATTAGCTCGACTATTTCAGCGTTGTCAGAAATGTTTGGAAAACCAAATCTAGGCTCGCCATCGGGTACAACATCCAATAAATAAAGGCCGCTAGCTGGAGGAACATCCCCCGGCTTGATTAGCCCTCGGATTTCAGAACTCCCCGATTTTGCGTACGCACCAAGCGATTTCTCTTCTATGGTTGTCAGACCACCTTCAGCGTTACCTGGCGCAAAGCTTCCGTAGCCGAGAATCTCATAGTATTTGGCTGCCTTTTGTACAGCCGCCTCGATTTCACGGGCCAATCTCGGAGTCGAAGATCGTGCTGCCATTAATGCCTCACAGCCGATTAATTCACCGGTTTCCTCGAAAATGCATGCAGCCTCGGCCGCCACCAATCGATCAAAAGAATGGCCAACTGCAGGGTTTGCAGATATCGGACTAGTCCCATCGGATCCACCGCAAATGGTTCCGACAATAAGATCGCTTGCTTTCATTTCAACCGTTTCCACAGCACATAATTGCTTGCGAAACAATTTCACATGCATGACACCGACATTGATGGACGACACAGTTCCGCCGGTTTCTTGGATTACTAGTGTTTGAACGGGACGATTGCTGGCTTCGATAGCAGTTGCTAGCGCCTCCCTATCGAACCCTTCGCACCCAAGCGAAATCAGCACTACGCCACCAACATTTGGGTGTGTGCATACCTGCTTCATCACACGGAGTGAATACTCGTTTGGGAAACAGCCGGGAAAGCCGACCAACTGCACATCTTCAGAATCAATACTCGAGACAATTTTCCGCGCAACATGGTGTGCGCATTCAACCAGATAAACGACGAGCACCACGTTGCGAATACCTTTGCGACCGTCTTGCCTAAGATAGCCAATCACGATGAATCCTTGTCAAACGATGAGCTGCGACCGTGTGAACGAATATAGTTACTCTTTAAATTACTTAAATGCACGTGAGTTCCACGCTCAATGCGTACCGTGGTCGACCCAATTGGTGCGCCGTGTTTATAAACCGTTGCATCCTTGGATAACTCCACTCTGGCGATCTTATGACCCACGCTTATCGATTCCCGAAGTACGACGACATCACCGTCCAATTGAATCGCTGCGCCAGATGGACAAAATTCTCTACAAACGAAAACGTTGTCATCGGGATGTAAAAGGATGAATTGATTGCCCTGCATCAACATCTCGCTCCGGCACAGAAATTGGCTTCATGAATTAATCCCTATTTTAGAGACCGTAAAATTTCATTGCGTTGCGTCCGAACACTGCTTGCTGTTGTTCTACGTTGAGTCCGGAAAGCGCAGACTGCGCCATTTGAAACCACGTCGAATAGTTGCACGCCAGATTCAATACCGGCCAGTCGCTTCCCCAGACTAGTCGATCTGCACTGAAAATGTTGATTAAATGATTTACATATTGTTCTAAATCCTTTTCAGTGGCACCTGGACCCGCCTCCGTCAACATGCCAGAAAACTTGCAGAATACGTTTTCTTTGTTTTTCATCAACGCAATTTCGTCTGCCCACATGTCGAAAGCTGAATCGCCTATGGCGGGTTTTCCCGCATGATTAATAATTACCGGCAAGTCTGGATGCTGTTCGACTAATTTCAACAGCGGCCTCAAATGGTGTGGCCGCACTAACGCATCAAATGTTTTTCCAGTTGCTACTAAACACCCGTACACAGCATTTAATGATGGTTGCAACATCCATTCAGAATCTTCCAAGTCCTGAATCATTGGTCGTATGCCCAAAAACAACGGATAGTTGCACAACTCGGAAATCTGGTTCAGAGCGTCAGGACTTTCCATGTCTATCCATCCGACGACACCCGCCACAAAGTCGGTTTGTTGGGCAATGTCTAGGAGGAAGCGTGTTTCGCTTAACGTCGGTGCCGCTTGCACCAGGATCGTTCGGCCGATGTTGTGTCTATCAAGCTCAGGAATCAGGTCCTGAGGTAAAAAGTCACGATAAATAGGCACGAGATCGGGCGTGAGCCAAGCGTAGTCCCCTCTTCCCCGCACCCAAAAGTGTTGGTGTGCGTCAATGATAGTAGACGACTTCGAATTTCCGCGGCTCAATGCTTTGATTCCAACGGTTTTCTGAAAATGGAGCGGGCGAACGGGTTCGAACCGTCGACCTCAACCTTGGCAAGGTTGCGCTCTACCAACTGAGCTACGCCCGCTTACAGCAGCGCTATATGGTATGCCTCGTCGGGTGAGTGTCAAGAAGCCAGCTATGCGCTGCTCAAACTCGGCCAGGCCGCACGAATATAGCCGATCATTGACCACAGCGTCAGTACGGCAGCGGCTGTCAACAACAGCAACCCAAAGGTGTACATGTCGAATCCCCATATCGGTCGCAGATACAGCATGGCGCTGAGCCCAACCATCTGCAGTAGCGTCTTTATTTTCCCAAATCGGGACACAGCAACCTGGCTTCGGGCGCCAATTTCAGCCATCCATTCCCGCAAGGCGGAAACAGCAATTTCCCGTCCAATTATGATTGCCGCAGCTAGTGCTATGTACCATTTTGGGTCACCCTGCACGACGAGGACTAATGCGGTCGTTACCATCAGTTTGTCCGCTACTGGATCGAGAAATGCGCCAAAGCGCGAGGTTAGATCAAGTTTTCGTGCCAGGTATCCGTCTAGCCAGTCGGTGAATCCTGCGATCGTAAAAATTATCATCGAAGCAGGTCTGGCCCAGTATCCTGGTCCAAACAGAAAGACAGCTACAAACATAGGTATCGTCGCAATTCGAAACCAGGTCAGAGCAATTGCGATATTTATTTTTTGTGACATCGCGTAGAGTAAAAATTGATAGTCGTTGATAGGAAGCCGTAAGACATTGTATCGCGCTGGCATCAGCTGTCTACGGTGACCCCACCGTGAAACTGATCATAAATCCTTCCAGCGAGAATGTAGCTGATGCCAGGTACCTGCACGATATCGTCGATTCCGGCCCGGCGGATTCCCTGCAACCCGCCGAAATGCCTAAGCAACTCTCGACGGCGCTTTTGGCCGAGACCGGTTATCGTTTCAAGCACGGACGATTTCCTCTTCCTTGAGCGTCGGTTGCGGTGACTGGTTAATGCGAATCGGTGAGCTTCGTCACGAATCTGTTGGATCAGGCGCATGGCGGGCGTGTCCGGCGCTAGTTTGAGCTGAACGTTATTGCCGCCTTTATAGATGGTTTCCTGACCTGGCCGCCGCCCGGGGCCCTTAGCGACCCCAACCAATGCTAGATCGCCCAGCTGCAATTCCATTAGTGCTGCCCGTGCCGCACCAATTTGAGCTTTGCCGCCGTCGATCGGCACTAGATCTGGAAGTGGCGCTCCGCTCTTTTTTAATCGGGTGTAGCGACGTGTGACTGCCTGGGCAATGGCGGCATAATCGTCGCCAGCGGTTACGTCGCGAATATTGAAAAGGCGATAATCGGATTTAACCGGTCCATCCGCTGCGAATACGACGCATGACGCTACCGTTTCTTTTCCACCAGTGTGACTGATGTCGAAGCACTCAATTCGGAATGGCAACCCCTCCAATGCTAACGCATGTCCTAGTTGTTCAAGTTGCTCCAGCGTACTGGCGTTGTCTGCCAGGCGCATCGCGACGGCTTCGTGAGCATTCGATGTTGCTAACTCGACCCACTTGCGCCGGTGGGCACGGACACGGTGTTTAATCTTCACTTTACGATTACTCCGAGCACTTAGGACTTGAGTAAGTAGCTCAGAATCTTCCGGAACTTCACTGACCAAGATTTCATCCGGCGGGTCCTGTGTGAAATAATGTTGCACTAGGAAGGCGCCTATCACCTCCGCCGGGCTGGTTCCAGGGGCGGTTTTTGGAAAAAAGTTCCGGCCACCCAAGATTCGGCCGGCACGAATCAAAATGAGGCCGACACAGAAAGTCCCGCCTTGTTCGATAGCCGCGATGGCATTCGCGTTAATCGATTGCATTCCTGACACGGATTGGCTCGCCTTGACCTTATTTAGTAACGCAATCTGATCACGGTAGCGTGCTGCTCGCTCATATTCGTGATCAGCTGATGCTAAGTCCATGCGTGTTGCTAGTCCTTGGATAACCGCGTTATTTTTCCCGCGCAGAAATAGCATTGTGTGCTCAACATCCTCCCGGTAGTGTTCTTCGTCCACTAAGTTGACGCAGGGCGCTGAACAGCGCTTTATCTGATATTGCAGACAGGGGCGGGTGCGGTTGGAAAAAAACGAATCATCGCACTGGCGCACCTGAAATAACTTTTGCAGCTGAGACAGGGTAGGCCGAACTGCTCCGGCATTCGGATATGGGCCAAAATATTTACCCGCCCCCTTTCGTGCGCCACGATGAAATTCAACTCGTGGAAATTTATGCTGGGTGGTTACATGGATGTATGGGTAGCTTTTGCCGTCCCGCAGTAGGACATTGAACCTGGGCTTGTGCTCCTTAATCTGGTTGTACTCGAGCAGTAAGGCTTCTTCCTCTGACGATGTCACGGTGATTTCGACCCGATCGACCTGCTGCATTAGAGCCTGCGTTTTCGGGTGGTGTACCTTACTACCGAAATAGCTAGCAACCCGATGCTTAAGATTACGGGCTTTTCCCACGTAAATAACCTTACCCTGTAAATCAAGCATCCGATAGACACCCGGGCGTTGTGTCAGGTTACGTAGGAATTTTGCTGGCTCAAAGTTACTGCCCATATTCAACACGCCTTGAGGTATCGTGCTGCCCGCTCAATTATTTCGCGAAACATTGCCTCGGTTAACCGACGAGTCTGAGTGTTATAGCGGCTGCAATGGTAGGAACTGAGCAACCGCAATCCGTCCAACACATCGTATTCGCTACCGTGCCGAAACGGAAAAGCAGATAATTTCCTATGTACCGCTTTTAGCACGGCCCGGTGGGCAATCGTTCCAAGAGCTAGGATCAGTCCTGGGCGCGACACTTGATCAAGTTCCTGTGCTAAATAACTATTGCAACGTGTCACTTCGATGCCCTGTGGTTTATTTGCGGGCGGTAGGCAGCGAACGGCATTGGTAATTCGGCAGTTCTTTAATACCAGCGCCTCTCCAGCTGCAACCGCATCAGGATGGCTGGCAAAACCGGCTTCGTAGAGGCTTGCATATAGAAGTTGTCCAGCATGATCACCAGTGAATGGCCGGCCAGTCGCATTGGCGCCATGCATGCCTGGCGCAAGCCCGACGATCAGGAACTGACTTGGAGCAGCGCCAAAACTTGGTACCGGTCGTGCATGGTATTTAGGATAACGGATACGTATTTCGCTGAGATGCTTCGCTAGACGATCGCAGCGCGTGCAATTAGGGTCGAAAGACACTGCCATCGGCCTGATGCAGTCAACTAACTTGATCTGCTTGTACAGTAGACAGCCCCGCAATCCGCATGGCAATTTCCATTGCCTGCTCGTAGTTGAGGCGCGGATCTACCTGCGTGCGATAAGCTCGCTTTAGGTCGTCGTCAATCAGACCGCGCGCTCCGCCAGTGCATTCGGTCACATTTTCACCGGTAAGCTCTAAATGCACGCCACCTAGGTAGCTGCCCAGTTTGGTGTGAATTTGGAAAGCCGTTTCAAGTTCCTTAAGAATATTGTCGAAGCGACGGGTTTTATAGCCTTCCTTAGTTGTCTCTGTGTTCCCGTGCATCGGGTCGCACATCCACAACACCTTCGACCCAGCGGCCACGACACCATCTATTAGATCTGGTAGATGCTGTTTTATTTTAGCGGCACCGAAGCGATGGATAAGTGTCAGCCGGCCGGGCTCATTATCTGGGTTAAGCGTCTCGATGAGACCGCCCAGCCATTTGCTAGTCATACCGGGTCCAATTTTGATGCCAATCGGGTTGGTAATCCCACGGAAGTATTCAACATGTGCTCCATCGGCCTGCGCCGTCCGCATTCCAATCCACGGAAAATGCGTAGTCAGGTTGTAGTACTTCTGACGGTGCGTTAGAAAGCGTGTCTGGGCCTGTTCGTAAAGCAGATGCAGGCCTTCATGAGATGCATAAAAATCAACGCGGTTGAGCGTATGGATTCGACTACCAGACACCGATTCAAAAAAATCGAGTGAATTTGATACCGACTGCGTAATTTTTTGATATTGCTGAGCAAGCGGGGAATGTTGAATCCAGTCAAGATCCCAATTCTCGGGATGATGCAGGTCTGCAAAACCACCAT
Organism: Pseudomonadota bacterium; assembly: GCA_036164895.1. Taxonomy (GTDB): domain Bacteria; phylum Pseudomonadota; class Gammaproteobacteria; order Steroidobacterales; genus JAPUGB01. Next base: position 1,892 of record JAYZJE010000083.1, on the reverse strand, counting down.
CAATTAGCGAACGCACGAAATTAAGCGTCAACGCTGCGCGTTCATAGCCCCGCAGCATCAACTCGGGATTGGGTGTGCGGTCGGCCACGGTAAAGGGTTCGCGGTTTACCAGATCACCGCGGAAACTCGGCAGTGAGGTTTGGTCGCGACTTTCAAAATCAGCGGACCGCGGCTTTGCGTATTGACCGGCCATCCGCCCGATCCTCACAATGGGCTTTCTCAACCCAGAGAGCATAACCACACTCATCTGCAGAAGGATCTTCAGTTTCTGCGCAATGTTGTCCGATGTGCAATCTGCGAAGGTCTCGGCACAGTCCCCCCCCTGGAGAACGAACGCCTCACCGTTTTGCGCTCGAGCAATATGTTGCTTCAGCGCCTCGATTTCCCAGCTCGTCACGATAGGCGGAAATTTACTGAGGTGCTCGATGACGCCTGCTACCTGGTCCGGGTCAGGATAGCTGGGTTGCTGGTCGGCATTTTTGCACTTCCAGCTGCTGGGGTTCCATTTTGGCTGTGCTATTTTTCTGGACATTTGTGCTGTCGTCTTAAGAGCTAATTTGTCGACTAATTATTGTACCAATCATAATCGAAGCCTGAAGCAAAGTGCCCCGCATCGTGACCGCGGGTGTCTGGATTAAGCATGGTTTGATATCGCGTAGTATTTATGCCTGCAAACAACCTTTGCATCCCAGCTAAGTCGCTTCAAAGCCCGGTCGGTCCTGCTATCATGCAGGTACTATAAAAGTGCCGATTAAATTATGAAAAGCACTCCGTTCCACTTACACCGGCTGATCTTGATCCTTACTGCTGGCTACCTTTTAACGGTTAGCTGCGCTGCAGCGGCAGCCGGTACCGCCCTGCGACTAGACGTCAAAGGGGGGATCGGGCCTGCGACCCGCGACTACGTGCTGAACGGTATAGAGTACGCGCAGGAAACCGGGGCGGAGGTAGTCATACTGGAAATGGACACTCCGGGTGGGCTAGATTCAGCGATGCGCGATATCATCAAGGGAATTCTTGCGTCAAGCGTTCCCGTCGTTACCTACGTTTCGCCAAGTGGCTCTCGTGCTGCAAGCGCCGGCACCTATATTTTGTACGCTAGTCATGTGGCCGCCATGGCTCCGGCAACGACCCTTGGTGCTGCGACTCCTGTGCAGATTGGTGGTGGCGCTCCGTCGCCGCCAATTCCCGGGGATGAACAGGACGACGGAGCCGATCAAACGGCTGACGACATTGATGCCTACCCTTTAGAGGACGACAGTCCCCGTTTGTCTGGTACGGCAATGGAACGCAAGGCAGTGAATGACGCCGCAGCCTATATCCGCGGACTGGCAGAACTGCGTAGCCGCAATGCAGAGTGGGCGGAGCGCGCCGTGCGCGAAGCGGTTAGCCTGACCGCCGAAGCCGCGTTGGAGAAAAACGTTATCGACATTATCGCGGTTAATGTCCCTGAACTGATGGAGGGCATCAACGGCATGCCCGTAACGCTCGGCAACAAAGCCGTTGACATTTCTACGGACAACCTGATGGTCGAGAACTACGAACCCGACTGGCGTACGCGATTGCTGATGGTGATAACCGATCCGAATATCGCCTACCTGTTGATGTTGGTCGGTGTCTATGGACTGATGCTCGAGGGGTACAACCCCGTTGCCTTTGTTCCTGGCATCGTCGGGGCAATCTGCCTGTTACTGGCATTGTTTGCGTTCCAGGTTCTGCCGGTGAATTATGCCGGGCTTGGGTTGATTGCCCTTGGCATTGCTTTGATGATAGCGGAAGCGTTTGCACCAAGTTTCGGTGCGTTGGGCTTGGGCGGCATTGCCGCTTTTGTGTTTGGATCAGTGATCTTGATGGACACTGATGTTCCCGGCTTCCCTATTTCACGGGCCTTG
>JAYZJE010000082.1:0-10783 GCA_036164895.1 Pseudomonadota bacterium | reverse complement strand
GCGCCGGTGGCCGGCATGACCGGTCAGCTGACCATGGACGACAACCGACGCATCCACCGGACACTGAGTTGGGCCCGTATCGAACGTGGGCAGCTGCTGCCGCTTCCGGATTTACCAGCACCACTGGCAGGCGACATTTAACTAAGCTAGAAACGCGTTTGAACTTCACCTTATGTGTTAAATTTACCAGAATGACAACGACGAGCATCGAAAAAATTCAAAGCCACTTTGAGGAGAGCCTCGAAACCAAGCGCGCCGCAATGGCGAGCAACATTGCTGACATTGCTGAAGCCGGCGAGTTGATGGTTGAAACACTCCGCAACGGCGGCAAGATTTTAAGCTGCGGTAACGGAGGTTCAGCGGGTGACGCGCAACATTTTTCTGCGGAGTTATTGAATCGCTTCGAGATGGAACGCCCTGGAATACCTGCGATCGCACTGACAACCGACAGTTCCACGATTACCGCCATTGCCAATGACTATGCGTATCAGGATATTTTTGCCAAGCAGGTGCTGGCACTAGGCAGTGCTGCGGATTTACTGCTGGCAATATCCACGTCCGGCAATTCACCCAACGTCGTGCGCGCGGTTGATTCGGCTCATGAGCTTCACATGAAGGTAGTTGCCCTGACAGGCTGCGACGGCGGAGAGATGCGGAGCGCACTTGAGGCAACGGATGTGGAGATCTGCGTGCCCGCCGAGCGCACGGCACGCATCCAGGAAGTGCATATATTGGTTATTCATGCGCTGTGTGAATTTATCGAAAGTGCGTTGTTCGGTAACAGCGCTTGATGTAAAACTCGCGCGCCTCCACGCTACTTGATAACCCGCAGATTCGGCTTGCCAGAACGAACCGAGGTTGGCGCCTCTGCATCCTGGCCTATTGGTACAGGCTTATCTTCAGAAGCGTCATTGGAAAAGATCATCCCCTGACCGGATTCCTTCGCGTAAATCCCCAACACAGCCTTAACCGGAACCGTCACCTCAAACGGTGCACCCCCGAATCTTGCGCCGAACGAAATCACCTCATTACCGAGCTCTAGGCCCCGGGTCGCGGAATACCCGATATTGAGGATGATCTTACCGTGTTGCACATGCTGCTGCGGCACGACGATCTCCGGGCATTCTGCATCGACAACGACATGCGGCGTTTGACCGTTTCCGGTCATCCACTCATGCATTGCGCGCAGTAAATAGGGACGCTTAGAGGTTAGTTGTTTACCCATGAAAGGGCTAGGATGCGCTACTGCTGCATCTCTTGCTCGTGCTCAGTGAGGCTTTCCTGGAACGAACTACGCGAAAAAACCTTCTCCATATACCGAAGAATTGGTTGTGCCGACCCATCGAGCTTTATCCCATACATCGGCAACCGCCAGAGTATCGGTGCGACAGTACAATCCACCAACGAAAACTCATCGCTGAGAAAATACGTTTTGGCTGCGAAAACCTCGGCACTGGTTAAAATACTTTCTTGCAGGATTTTCCGTGCACGTGTGGCCTGCCGTTTTTTTGCCGCAGCTTCGATTTCCTCGGCCAAGGCATACCAATCTTTTTCTATACGGTACAGCGCAAGGCGGAACTGCGCTCGTGTCACGGGATCCACGGGCATTAGCGGGGGATGCGGAAAGCGTTCATCCAAGTACTCGATAATCACCCGCGAGTCATACAACACCAGGTCCCGGTCCACCAGCGTCGGCACACTATGGTAAGGATTGAGGTCCAGCAGGTCCTCGAGCATGTCAGTCTCGTCAACGTTGACTATCTCTATATTGATACTTTTTTCGGCCATCACCAACCGAGCCCGATGGCTGTAAAAGCAAATAGGGCTTGAAAACAAAGTCACGACTGCACGCTCAGTTGCCATGTTGTCGGTTCCTCGTGCGAGATTGCACTGATCAACAATTGGTGCCGGTTGTAAATCCCAGATAACCTCGATGCTTCAATCGCGCACATCACATTAATTTTGCTAAGCGGAGAATTCATTTTTTATTCACATCTGACGTTACTATTAGTTATTGGACTGATTATCAATGATAGAGGGTGAGTATTTGCCAAATCGTCCCTGATTAGCCTCTAGAAGCCTTTCTCAAAATTATCTTACGTCTTTCCAAAACTTGTTTTTGAGTAAATAAGCCAAGATCAAAAACATTAGCAGAAATACGACCACCCGAATCTCTACTCTATGGCTTTCTAACTATTCCGATAAACTCGTATATTCGAGAAAATTCACGAGATCGCGCACAAAACTATCGAATGCGTCAGCTGACATTGTACCCGGCGTCACCGTCGAAACCACGATAAATTGTTGGTCACAGGTGCTGAACCGAAGCGAGGCTAAAAAACGGATAGCCGCCAGGACGAGTCAGACGCCGCCGGTATGGAACCGCGCTCAGAAAATCAACTCAGAGCGCACATTTAAACTGGCAAATTATACACAGCGGCGATCAGCATTGCCTGCGGACCCCGGCACGGCAAGAGTGAATTGCGAGTTCTCGCCACCCTTGTCAGTCAAGCCGGCACGCGCAAGCACTACAACGAACGTTAACGAATGAAAAGATCTCACCAATTTCCGCTATTTTTTAGCCGCTCAATTGCCCTCGAGCTTGCGGCCGCTTTTGTGGTGATCTGGCTGCGGCCCGATTGGTCTGTGCCTGCGGAGCGTCGTTACCCATATCAATCAGCAACCAGACCGTTTTTCTAAACAGGCTCTGAATCGGATCGCCAACCGTGCGCCAGGAGTCAACGTCGAGGTTAGCGGGAATCGCTGTGGTCAAAATTTTTCTATCACCATCACTCTGGATGAACGGCTAAGCAACGGCGGTTAGTCAGCAGGCTAGGCGCCGAATGTCGGCACCGAGTAGTCGCAGTTTTTCCTCGATGCGTTCATAGCCACGGTCAATGTGATAAACGCTGCTCACTGTAGTTTCGCCATCAGCGACCAGACCGGCTAGGACCAAGCTGGCTGAAGCGCGAAGGTCTGTGGCTATGACGGGTGCCGCTTTGAGTTGCTCGACACCTTGAATGAAAGCGGTACGCCCCTGTGAGTTGATCTTCGCTCCCATACGTTCCAACTCGGGTACGTGCATGAAGCGGTTCTCAAAGATTGCCTCGGTAATCGTGCCGCTGCCTTCGGCAACTGCATCCAAGACCATAAATTGCGCCTGCATATCGGTGGGGAAGCCTGGGTATACGGCGGTGGTTACATCGACTGCCTTGGCGCGCCGGCCAAGCATGTCCAACTCGATCCAATCTTCACCAGTCTCGATGCTTGCGCCCGCGTCACGCAATTTCTGCAGTACTGTATCAAGGTGTTTCGGTTGCACTAGACGAGTTCGAATTAATCCCCCGGTTATTGCTCCGGCAACCAGAAACGTGCCGGTCTCGATGCGATCCGGGAGCACGCGGTAATCGGTTCCATGCAAGCGCTTAACGCCTTGAATCACAATCCGGTCGGTTCCGGCACCGTCTATCTGCGCACCCATGCTGCGGAGAAAATCGGCGAGATCCAAGACCTCCGGTTCACGCGCCACGTTTTCTAGCACGGTTTCTCCAGAGGCAAGCACTGCGGCCATGATTAAGTTCTCTGTACCAGTTACCGTAACCGAATCGAGTAATATTTCCGCACCGACCAAGCCGTCGGATCGGGCTCGAATATAACCGTCAACGATTTCCACGTTTGCACCCATAGCCTGAAGACCGGCAACGTGAATGTCGATCGGACGCGCCCCAATCGCACAACCGCCGGGAAGGGAGACATCCGCTTGGCCAAATCGACCGAGTAAAGGGCCGAGCACAAGGATTGACGCCCGCATACTCTTGACGAGTTTGTGTGGCGCGTGAAAGCTGTGTATCGGCCCTGGATCGACTTCCACCACCATATGATCATGGATGGTGACCTTAACGCCCATTTGCCCCAGCAATTCGATAGTCGTGGTTACATCGTTCAAATGTGGAACGTTGCTGATAGTCACCCGGTCGTCGGTCAGTAGTGAGGCGGCAAGAATCGGCAGAGTTGCATTCTTGGCACCCGAAATAGCAACCTCGCCTTCCAAGCGAATGCCACCGTTGATGACCAGCTTGTCCAAACGAGGTTTCCGATTCCAGTGAAGTTCAGGGCACTCGCGTCAGCGGCCGTCTATGGTTGACTCTTCCGGGGTCAATGCCTTGATCGACAGCGCGTGTATTTCGCCACCAACGCGGTCACCGAGAGTATGGTAAACCATTTGATGACGTTGCAATGGGGTCTTGTCGACGAACGCGGAACTGATAATCACTGCTTCAAAATGTGTCTCGTCGTCACTCAGCACGGTCGCCGTACAATCTGGCAGGCCAGCCTCGATTAACGTCTGAATTTCTTTAGGTGCCATGAAAGTTAAATAGCGTGCGAACAGCCCTTGAGTCGTCAGACGGCTATTCTAACGGAAACCGCCAGGCGCGTGAAAGCAAATGCTCAAGCGGGATTCACGCGTACCGGCTGCAGAAGATTGTGTATTATTGATTTTTGGGCACCATCAACAGTTACCCACCTGCGGCGCGTGCCAATAAATCTGAGCCTAAATGCTGCTAGATTCCCTTATCACATTGGCTGGGTTAGTCGTGCTGCTCATAGGGGCAGACCGGTTTGTCGTGGGCGCTGGAGCAACCGCAAGAAATCTTGGCGTATCTCCGTTACTGATAGGGCTAACGATTGTTGGGTTTGCGACTTCAGGACCGGAAATGGCTGTGTCGGTGTCAGCTTCAATGCGGGGATTACCTAACCTTGCGATTGGCAACGCACTGGGATCGAACATTGCAAATATCGGGCTGGCCCTGGGTGTTTTCACGCTGGTCAGACCCATGTATTTAACCAACTCGGTAACGCTGCGGTGGGAAGCCCCGTTGCTGGTAGCCGTGCCGTTTTTTACAGCCAATCTTTTCTACAGCGGCAAATACCTCAGCAGAATTGATGGTCTGATTATGTTAGTGGGGCTCGGGGTATTCCTTTCCTGGATGCTGTATACGGCTCGCTCCAACCCGATGGGCACCGAATTCGAGGCCGAAACTCGTACGAAGATACGCACATATGTCGCCATCGGTTGGCTCATCGTTGGGTTTATTCTACTCGCCGCCGGGTCATATGTTCTGGTCTTTGGCGCGGAAAACCTGGCTCGCGGAATGGGCGTCAGCAATCTGTTCATTGGCATTACCATCGTCGCAGTCGCCACCAGCCTACCCGAAGTTGCGGTCTCTGCGGTCGCCGCGTTCAAGGGTGAAGCCGAACTCGCGCTGGGCAACATTGTCGGTTCGAATACCTTTAACCTCCTCGCCGTCATCGGTATAGCCGCCACGATCCATCCTGTGGTGGTGGAAGCCGAGATTTTATATTTGCACTTCCCCGTAATGCTTGCATTCACGGTGGCATTGTTCTTCATGGCGTACAATCGCCGGGGTGAGTCCCGCATTCGCCGACGCGAGGGATTTTTTCTGTTGCTGGCCTTCATCGCCTACTATGGTTTTTTAGCGGTGAAGACGTTTTGAGCTGATGCCGCGTGCATTGGACGTCGGAGTGACTTCCACATGAATAAGCGCCGCGATAAGAACAATTTTAAGGATCAGGCCCAGCGTGTGCTCGAAATAGAGGCGCGCGCCATCCAAGGTTTGATACCGCGCCTAGACATGACCTTTGCTCAAGCTTGTGAATTATGCCTAGCCTGTACCGGACGGGTGGTGGTCACGGGAATGGGAAAATCTGGCCACGTAGGTGGCAAAATTGCCGCCACGCTAGCTAGCACCGGAACGCCAGCATTTTTTGTTCATCCCGGCGAAGCCAGCCACGGCGATCTCGGGATGATTACTCCAAAAGACCTGGTGGTTGCGGTATCCAATTCTGGGGAAACAGCGGAAATCATTACGATTCTTCCGCTACTCAAACGGTCCGGAGTTGAGCTAATTACGCTGACCGGTAAATCTGACTCGACGCTGGCACAAGCAGCAACCATAAACCTAGACATTGGGGTGGACGAGGAAGCCTGTCCATTAAACCTCTCACCAACGGCCAGTACGACGGCAGCGCTGGCGATGGGCGATGCCATGGCAGTGGCACTTTTGGAAAGCCGGGGATTCACCCGCGAAGACTTCGCGCGCTCACATCCGGGCGGTACACTGGGACGGCGCTTGTTGCTGCTAGTCGGCGATCTAATGCATACCGGCAAGGAAGTGCCAAAGATTTCGCCCGACACCCTGCTCGCCGGGGGGTTGGTTGAAATGACCGCCAAAGGACTCGGCATCACTGCCGTAGTCGATGCGAACGGAAAACTCGAAGGAGTTTACACCGACGGCGATTTACGAAGATCACTGGACAACGCCGTTGATGTGCACACGACCGCCATGCGCGAGGTCATGACGAAAAACGCCAAAACTGTCCGTCCCAAATTGCTGGCAGCTGAGGCGGTACGACTACTGGAACAGCATAAAATTACAAGCTTAATCGTCGTTGACGAAGATAAGACAGTGGTTGGTGCACTCAACGTCCATGATCTTTTTAGGGCAGGTGTCATGTGAACGCTGCAGATCGATCGGCCGTGCCGGACCAAGTGCGCAAAAAAGCGAAGGGCATTCGGCTTCTGGTCCTCGACGTCGATGGCGTACTTACCGATGGCGGATTGCATTTCGATAACGAAGGACGGGAGCATAAGGTCTTTCACGTCCTGGACGGATACGGCATTCGAAGTCTGATGGATGCTGGAATCGAGGTGGCCGTTATCTCAGGCCGCAGCTCATTGGCAGTAAAAGCTCGGCTAGCCGAACTCGGTCTGCTACATATTTACCTTGGACAGGACAACAAGCTAGTGGCGCTGAAAAAGCTTGTCCACACGCTGCAGCTGCCAGCAACTGCGGTAGCCTACGTTGGAGATGATGTTCCTGATCAGGAATGCATGTCGCACGCTGGGCTAGCGGTTGCCGTGGCAGATGCTCATCCGAACGTCATAGCAACCGCCGACTGGCAGACCAGCCTCGGTGGTGGACGCGGTGCAGTCAGACAGGTCTGCGATTTGATTATGGCTTCAGCCCCAGGATCAGCTGACCAATGAGCAGGCTGCTGGAGCCCGGAACCTCTGCACTGGTGGCCACGCTGCTGATCGGTGCCACGATCAGCGGCATCATGCTAATTCGCTCGCGGCCCATCATCTCCGAGGAAGCAACTGTGGCAAACCTAGGTGTGGCTTACTTCCTAAAGAAAGCAGAGCTAATAGGCATGGGGCAGGAGGGCAAGGTCTTGTATCGGGTGACTGCTGACGAAGCGTCACAAAGCCTCGACGACGAAAGCATCGGGATGACCGATGTTCACCTGATGTATGACCCGGCATCTGAGATGCCGTGGGATGTGGTCGCCGACAGCGGGCGTATACCGCCCGGTGGTAATATTATCCGCCTTCAGGGACAGGTGTCGGCTGTTTCGCGAAACCGGGGGGGATCAGTAACGACCATCCGTACGGATTATCTCGAAGTAGATCCGATCAGCCAAACCGCCATTACCGAACAACAAGTAATCGTTGAGTTTGACGAACAAAAGGTCGATGCCACCGGCCTTCGGGCAGATTTAGAACGAAATCAATTTAAACTGCTATCCAATGTCAGTGGTAAATTTTTTCCTTAGCTTGATAGCGAAATGGCTATTTCTAGGCACCATCGTATTTGCGCCGGTCGCCTGGAGCCAAATTGATGAATTTGCGCTCCAGCCAGGTATACCAATAACGCTGGACGCTGATTCTTCTGAATACAATTACGAAACGCAAAGGCTAGTATTCCGCGGACTGCGAATGACCCAAGGCACACTCGGGATCGCAGCCGAGGTGGCAGAGTCTGACCGACTCGATTTCGATGACGGTTTATGGATATTTACGGGCAATGTCGTAATTGATTCCGAAACCACTGTGCTTTTCTGTGACGAGGCCAAACTAAAGTTTCGGGAACACCAGCTGCAGCGCGTGGAATTACGCGGCGAGCCTGCGCAGTTTGAACAGCGCGACCTAGAAACTCAAGCCTTAACTGAGGGCCGCGCCGCACTGATGATCTACGACGTACCCAACGGAATCGTTCAAATGACCGAAGATGCCTGGTTCAGTGATGGGTCGAACGAGATTTTTGGCTCTAATATCACCTATGATCTCAAAGAAAAACACATTACCGCGGATTCGGGTGAAAGCGGCCCCGTCAAGATATTGATCGAGCCGCCGACGCAGGATTTGCCATAGGGCGAACCACAAGTGACCATCCTTAGGGCCGAGAACATAGCCAAACGCTTCAAGTTCAAGCAAGTAGTCAAGGGGATTTCCTTCGAAATCAAAAGCGGTGAGGTCGCGGGGTTATTGGGCCCCAATGGCGCCGGCAAAACAACAGCGTTCTACATGGTCGTTGGGCTGGTCGCCTGCGACGCCGGCCGCATCGTGCTTGACGGGCAGGATCTGACACGCCTGCCGATGCACAGAAGAGCCCGCCTCGGCCTCGGCTATCTGCCCCAGGAAGCATCGATATTTCGGAAACTCAGCGTTGCCAAGAACATCATGGCCATCCTGCAAACACGGGATGATCTCGACCGGGCCGACCAGGAACGGATACTGGAGGAACTACTGGACGAGTTGCACATCAGTCACGTTCGCAACAGCATCGGCGTTAGCCTGTCCGGAGGGGAACGGCGGCGGGTTGAAATTGCCCGGGCGTTGGCAGCCGAACCACAATTCGTATTGCTGGATGAACCATTTGCGGGCGTCGATCCAATCTCGGTCCTGGACATCCAGCGCATCATCAAGCATCTCGCAGAACGCGGAATTGGTGTATTGATTACAGATCATAACGTGCGCGAAACACTGGGAATTTGCGCTCGAGCGTATATCCTAAACGAAGGAATCCTTATAGCCGAAGGTACCCCAGATGAAGTCGCGAGCAATAAGCACGTACGGGAGGTATACCTGGGAAAAAGCTTTACACTATAAGAAGGTTGTGACCGACACTTCGAACGAGCCAGAAACGGTCGCAGAATTATGTCAAAACTTTCACTGAAGCTGAAGCTCGGTCAGCAACTGACCATGACCCCGCAGCTCCAGCAAGCGATCCGCCTGCTCCAAATGCCGGTGCTTGAGCTCAATGCGCAACTGCAGGAAGTTCTCGAGACGAACATCATGTTGGAACTCGAGGAACCGGCGGATGCCAATTCTGCACCGGACGAGCCCCGCGTGGAGACTTTTGATAGCCCCGAGGCCGGAAGCTGGGAAGAACTGATGCCGGTTGGCCAACGCCCAGATGCCTGGTCTCAGTATGAATCCTTCCAAGCTGAAATCCCGGATCGCAACGATGAGTCGCTCAAAGAGCACTTGCTTTGGCAACTCGAGATGGACCACTTCTCACCCAGAGAAGTGGTCATCGGTCAAACTATCGTTGATTACCTTAACGACGACGGCTATTTGACCGAGTCGCTGGAGAACATACAGAAGGCGCTGGCCGACGAGGCGAATTTTTCGATCGAGGAGATTGAATCTACTCTGGTCAAGATCCAGGCTATGGATCCGGTCGGTATTGGCGCCCGCGATTTGTCGGAGTGCATCTCCCTTCAACTTGCCCAATTGAATTCCTCCGAGCCAAGCCGGGACCTGGCGCTGCAGATTGCCAAATCATCGCTTGACCTGGTGGCCGAACACGAATACGTGATACTCAGGCGCCGTTTTGGAGTGTCTGAAACCCAGCTGGACACGGCTCTAGCCCTGATACGCGCCAGTCACCCGCGGCCAGGCTCGGCGATCGAAGGCAGCGCGCCAGAATATGTGATTCCGGACGTTTATGTGCGGAACCAGGACGACCGCTGGATTGTTGACCTCAACCGGGCTGTCGCTCCGCAGCTGCGCGTCAATCAAGCTTACGCCGACCTGCTACGCGGCAATAAAATGCATGCGACGCTGCGCTCCCAACTGCAGGAAGCACGATGGCTGGTCCGCAGTCTGGCAATACGCCATGACACCCTGCTGAAGGTTGCACTTTGCATTGTGAAGCGGCAGGTTGAATTCCTCAAACACGGAGAAGAAGCGATGAGGCCGATGGTGTTGCGCGATATCGCTGAAGAAGTGCAACTGCATGAATCCACGATTTCCAGGGTAACGTCGAACAAATACATGCACACGCCGCGGGGCGTCATCGAGTTCCGGTACTTCTTTTCCAGCCAGTTGAAGGGCAAAGATGGGTCAGAACGATCATCCACCGCCATCCGGGCAAGAATTCGGCGCCTGATTGGAAAGGAGAACCCACAGAAGCCGTTAAGCGACATTAAAATTGCAGCATTTCTCGAAAAGGAAGGGACCAAGGTTGCGCGCAGAACCGTGGCAAAGTACCGAGAGTCAATGAAAATACCGCCTTCGCGAGAACGAAAGCATCGACCGGTGCGATAATTGGCAAACCAAAGGAGCATGCTGATATGCAGGTAAATCTTTAGCGCCACCACATCGAAATATCAACGGCCCTGCGCGAGTATTTAACCGACAAGCTCACACGTATCGAACAGCATTCTGACGAGGTTACCGGCATTCATTACATCCTCACAATTGAAAAACTGCGGCACGAGGTAGAGGGGTTTGTAAATATGAGTGACGGTCAACTCTATACGGATTTCGTCAAGAGCGACAAGTATGCTGCAATCGCCACCCTACCCGACAAACTCGACCGTCAGATCAAAAGGAACAAAAAGAACCTCAGCAATCATCACCCGACAGAATCGGGCAAACGGGAATTTTCCTGATATGCGGTTAACCATCGTCAGC
>JAYZJE010000081.1:0-2796 GCA_036164895.1 Pseudomonadota bacterium | reverse complement strand
CAGTCGAGAGCAATCTTTTCCTGACTGACCGCAAGCTGGGTATGGGGCGGCGTCTTAATATAAAAGACAACCAGTAATGCCGCCAACAGGCCAAAAAGATAGAGCAGAAAACCATTGCGCCAGTTGTTGACACTGATGTAACCCACTGCAATCAACAGAGCGATATTGGCGATACCCACCACTCCGAACTTTAGACCGAGAACCCGCTCTCGCCTTCTCTTGAGAAAATAGTCACCGATCAGCGCCGATGTGCACACAATCAATGTGCCTTGGAAAAGCCCGAGGACTGCACGACTGGCAATAATCAGCCAAATGGAATCGAGAAAATAGGGTGCAATACCTAGAAACGTCGTGCATAAGCAGGAAATCACCACGATTTCGCGCCGCCCGATGCGGTCGCTGATCTGACCGGCGTACGGTGCTGCCAGCATGCTGAGCAAAGCGGGCAGTGCATATATCAGCTGCACCAGAATATCTGCCTGTGGTAACGCCGAGAAGTGCGCTTGCATCTTTGGAAGGATTGGCGTGATGGTGATGGTCGGCAGAATTGAAGCGATGATGATTGCCACCGCAGCGCCAACGTAGAGCGACTCGCCAGGACTTCTGACTTCGTCAACCATGGTGTTCTCCCTGCAAAATCATCATCCCCACAACAACGTTAAAGGTCGAAATCAATCCCTGCCTCCCGGTAGAATCTGAGCGCCCCTGGATGTATCAGCCCGGGATCCAGTTGCGGCCAGCGAAGCAGGCTTTCCATCGATCGGCCAGCGCAGCCAGGCTTAAGCGTGGGGCACACATGATGCACTGCATGGGTAAATTCATAGACAACATCGTCAGACGTCGATAAAAAAGTAAACCAGGCTACATCAAAAGTGATGAGGCCGACGTTTTCATTTTCATTGACAGCGCCTGCCGGAGGTATGAAAACCACCCGCTCTGCCAACACCGGTGTGTTGCCGGTGGCAGCAACGACATCATCCAGGGACAAAGAGATCCAACGGATGTCTTTGCGATGGATATCTATATTCATAGATACCAACTCGCCGTTGACCACCCGGGCCACCGGCATAAACACAACATCCACTTCACCGCCGTCCAGTGCGGCTGCCAACTCCCCGGGCAGGTACTCTCTCACGGTAATCTGATCGTAGATATCCCAGGCGCTGATTAACACGGTTTCCTGCAAGGCACGCAGAGAGCTGGGGCGCATGACCAAACCCATGCGCTTGCCGGCAAGGTCTTGGACCGATCGAATGGTGTCATCAAGGGTAAGCAGTCCGTGAGCGAAACGGTTCGTAGCTCCGACGAAGCGGAGGTCCGGAAAGGCGGTGACATAGGCATGCCAGTCAGGGCCGGTCTTTTCCATTGCCATCTTCTGGTCGACCGAGGAAACACCAACAAACGCACCGCTGCGGGCAGCTTTCGACTTGTGGGCGAAAACATTGAGACGCTCGGGCAATGTGTCGCTTAGCGTTGTTGCCGTCAACCGCCCCGAACACCGGTTAATCAACCGTTGCTCCAGGCTTATGTACTCGCCGCGTTCCATGAACTGGGACGGTGATCGCATCATCAAACGGCCCTGAACGTAGAGCATCACCGACAACTTCGGTTCAGATACAGGGCCTGAACCGAGAGCCTGCGGACAGTCGGCTCGTACCATGGAAGCACTGCACAGTATGCCAGCAGGTATGAGAAGAACTCGGGCCAGGAAAATTTTCCAAGGCTTGTGGCTCCTCAGCGTTCCCCGGGCGCCCATGTCACCTGTCAGCCGTGCAGCTGAACTTCCATATCCTTGGTGGGCGCAAATGACACCGCGCTGGAAAGTCGCTTGCGAATAATATTCATCCACTGCCTGGCTGCTGATTGGGCCTTGGGAGCGTCTCCCGCGTTAATGCTGTCGTAGATATTGAGGTACACCTCTCGCAACTCGGCAACATGCGCCTCCCATTCGTCCTTGGTTTCGGAACGCGCAGCACTTACGCGGCCAATACGAAGTTTGGCGTAAATAGTAAGTCTGTAAACATGTCCCAGTGATTCATTATGGGAGGCCTTTCCAAGGGCCGTGTAAAGCTGAAAGATGGCATCCAGGCGCTCATGCAGTTCATTTCGCCCGATCGCGTTGAGCCGATCTACCTGTTCCTTGATGGCTTCCAGATCCGTGGGCGTCCGTCGAAGTGCGGCAAGGTAGCAAACGGACGGCGTGAGAATATCCATGATCTCCAAATGGTCGGTAATATCCGTGAAATTCAGGTTGGAAACCTTAGCCCCACGGTTAGGTAACATACTCACCAAACCTTCCATCGACAGACGGATGAGTGCTTCTCTTACGGGCGTACGGGAAACTTCGAATCGGCGGACCAACTCGTTCTCGTCTAGATCTGAGCCAGGGCCAAACTCGCCGGATATAATCAAGGCCTTCAACGCTTCGTAGGTGCGAACACTTCCCGTAGCGCCATCCCTGCGCCGGGCCCCCAGTTTCTTGGGTAGGTTTTTTGCTGCTGTAACCACGTCTATCAACCCTGAATCGAGGTAATTCGAAAGTATACATGAAGTATGCAACCGCATGCATGCTGCTACTCACACCAAGGCAACCCTACGAGAGTCGATGGGTAGCTGCGGGCCAGAAACAATAAAGATCCGCCTGTTTTTCTCAAGCATCCCTTTTGAACAGCGACAAGAAACCCTAATCCATGCCCTAAATAATAGAAAACACTGGAGTACAATCTGTACCTCTGCTGCCAACAAAACACCAGAGTTGAGACAATGCTTGCCTTGCTCTTAAAGTGCAGGTGGAAA
>JAYZJE010000080.1:0-3645 GCA_036164895.1 Pseudomonadota bacterium | reverse complement strand
GTCGCTGCCGAGGCGATTGCGGCGATGGCGCGCGAAAAGCCGGGGCCCGTCCGTATGCGGCCGCAATGATGAGCCTATGTCGATGGATGTTGCCATTCGGCAACGAGCGCCTAAACGCCAACAATGAACGAGTCTAGTCAAGTTACACGTCGGGAGTTGCTGCGCTGGGCTGGCTGGTTCGGATTTATTAATGCCGTGCTTTATGCGCTGATCGGCTTGCGCTACCTAGCCGTATTCGGCATGCCGGCCGGCGTCCCCGCGAAAATTTACCTCGTCTGTGTTTACCTGACGCACTTCGTATTGCTCGGCATGTTGCCGTTGATGGTGCTGGCTACGTTGGCCGCACTGGCGATGCCGGCAAAGCGGTTAGTGATGCCTCTGGCGGTGCTAGTTACGTCTGTAACATTGGCCCTGTTTGTACTGGACACCAATATTTTCGCCCAGTACCGCTTTCACCTCAGCGCGTTGACCGTAGTGATTTTTGAACCGCTGACTTGGGTGTTGGCCGGTATGGTTCTGTTGGTGGCGCTGGTGTTCGAGTCGGTGCTGGCTACTGCGACTTGGCCACGGTTTTCGGTACGCTTGCGCGGCGGCCGCCCGGGGGTCTGGATAGCCATCGGATTGAGCGTTGTCTGGGTAGCCGGGCAGAGCATCCATATCTGGTCCGATGCAACGGCCTATGCGCCGGTAACCAGTTTCACACGGGCTCTGCCTTTGTACTTTCCGATGAAAGCGAAGCGGACGTTGACCCAGCTGGGCCTGCTAGATCCGGCGGCACTTAATCAGCGCCGTCTTATGCGGCAGGTGAGCATGCCGGAATCAACCGACCTGCATTATCCCCTTGCCCCGATCCAATGTGACGCGTCTGCAAAAGGCCAATTGAGCCTGTTAATCATACTGATTGACGGTTTGCGGCCGGACGAGATCAATAACGGTCAGACGCCGAACATTGCGAGGTTTCAGAGCCAGAGCCTGATGTTCGAGAATCATTTCAGTGGTGGCAATTCATCGCGGATGGGCATTTTCTCAATGTTTTATGGCCTGCCTAGCACGTACTGGCAATCCTTCTACGGCCTGCAGCGGGAACCGGTATTTATGGAGCAAGTTCGTGAGCAGGGTTATAACGTTGCTTTGTGGAGTGCGGTCGGCTTTGGCAGCCCGTCGCAGATTGATCGTACAGTTTTTGCAGGCATATCCGGCCTGTTGCCTGAGGAAGCCGAGCGATCGCTTGCCGAAAGAAACAGCGATGTCAGCCGGGACTGGGGTGCTTGGCTTAAGCGGCAGAACCCGGCCAGGCCTTTTTTCGCCTTTCTTTACTATGATCCAGGCATTCAGGCGGTTGACCTGAGCGACGCGAAGGCTGATCCGGTGCCGACAGCGGTAGACGAAGTCACCCGTCGGCACCTGGAGTACCAACAGGGGTTGCAGTTTATCGACGAACAGGTGGGCTGGGCACTTGCGGCACTTGCGAATGCCGGTGTGGCCGAGCGAACCGTCGTATTAATTACCGGGGACCATGGCTACGAGTTTGATGACAACGGTTTGGGATACATCGGTCACGCGAGCAACTTCAGTGCGGCACAGTTACGTACGCCGATGATGCTGCGCTGGCCGGGTAAAGCGTCTGCGGTATTCAATCATCGCAGTTCCCATCATGACCTGCCGGCTACGCTGTTACAGGAAGTCTTCGGGTGCCGCAACGCGCCCAGTGACTACAGCAGCGGCCGGAACCTTTTCGAGCAACAGTCCTGGGACTGGATAATTGCCGGCAGTTACACAGCGCACGCCATCGTCGAACCTGGGCAAGTCATCGTCAGCTATCCCGGTGGGTTTATAGAAGTCTTGGGCCCCGATTATCGGCCTCACCCGGACGCACAGCTCAACGCGGGGACGATGCGCGAGGTGATGCTCGAAATGCGGCGTTTTTACCGGTGATAAGGGCGGGTTTCCTGCCGCTGGCCGGCCTGGTAGCGCTGACGGGCACCGTCATTCCCGGCTGGGCAGTCGAGCCGATCACTATAAGAACTGGCCAGTCCGAAATCGTTTTCGAAGCCGAGAGCGCATTTCCGTCGGGCTGGATGATTTGTGCACCGGCCTGCGGATCGGACAGTGCACGAAAGGTCGATTTTCTTGACCGGAAATCCACGACTGGATTTTTTCGACCGGTGGTACTCGATGACCCGGCCGCAACCCTTTTGTTGCAACAGCTCAGGTATACCGCGGAGTTGGAGCGTAGCATTGGGGGGGTCACGGTGTTGTTTCGTTCGGAGTCAAACCCGGCCGGTTACGCGTTGACGCAGCGGTATACGTTCTCGAACTCGGACCGAAGAGTCCAGGTGGCATTTGAGTTACCGGACGGGGGCGCCATTGAGTTAGCGAATAGTTTCACGTTCATTCCGGAACAATTGCCCGGGCTGGCCAGCTTTTATGGCAGCGTGCGCCCAATACGGATAGCTGGTGGTGAGCAAATTTCTCTCGCTACCGATGGGCCGAAAGACGCCAAGCTCGAACTGAATTCCGGTGAGTGGTCCGGTATCCGCAGCCGTTTCTGGACCTGGGTAGCCAGTCCACTAGGGTCGGGGGTCCAGCTCGACATTGCCAATGTAGCGACGAATCAGCCTCGGGTTGTGTTTGTGCCCGCCGTTGACGGCGGGTTGCGAATGGAGATTTATGCGGGGCCGGTGGAATCGCTTGCGTTAAACGCCGCTGACCCAGAGCTGAAGGCTATGTTGTTTGCCGCATTGTGGGACTGGTTGAGGGCGCTGTGCTTTGGTTTGCTGATCTTGCTGGGCTGGTTTGGTCAACTCATCGGCAGTTACGGCTTCGCCATCATCCTGCTATCGCTCAGCGTCAAGATTCTGATGTGGCCGCTGACGCACTTCGCCGATCGGTGGCAGCGGGATGTCAACCGGACCCAGAGCCTTTTGAAACCGCAGCTCGATGAGATTAAGGCGAACTTCAAGGGCGAGGATGCTCACAAGCGAACCCTGGCGGTTTACCGGGAACACGGTGTGCATCCGCTGTACACGTTAAAAAGTCTGGCGGGTTTTTTGATTCAGATCCCGGTGTTTATTGCCGCTTTCGATATGCTCGGCGAAAATTTTGCGCTAAACGGAACGGACTTTCTATGGATCGTGGACCTGGCGAAGCCGGATCGCTGGTTGAGCTTGCCGTGGGCGATACCGTTTTTCGGGGGTCACCTGAACCTGTTGCCATTGCTGATGACCGCATTGACTCTAATGGCAGCCTGGTTGCAGTGGGACGATTCGCTGTCGACCGATTTTCAGCACCAGCAGGCGCTGCGGTTGTACCTGATGGCCGGTATCTTTTTCGTGCTGCTGTACACGTTCCCGGCCGGTATGGTGTTGTATTGGACGGCATCAAACCTGTTTCACTTGATCAAGGCGCAAGCCTTGCCGATCATCGCGCGGCTGCGGCGAACAGCTGTCGTTTAAGGTTGGCCCTTCCTGCTCGATTGCGGCGCTTTGCTCCGGCATACCCGGCGCCGAAACCAGAATTCTTAGCCTTGTGGAGCACGAGTCCAACCAAGAATTTCATGGCTTGACTTTGCTATTGCCTAACCGTGGGCAGCAGCTGCAATCAGCCGATGTTTCGCTGCAGTCCCCATGCGTTTGATCGCTGATT
>JAYZJE010000079.1:0-6840 GCA_036164895.1 Pseudomonadota bacterium | reverse complement strand
ATTGCCACTGATAGTCCGCTGCCAGTCCGAAGGTCACTTCAGGCGCCCGACGGAAATTAAGACCGGAGGAGTCCACAATATTTGGAGCGTCCGACGTACCTGTATTGATGTCAAAATTATCGTAGTCTGCATCCAACAACCCAAGATTACTGCGAATGGTCAAGCCCTCTGCGGCCAGCCAAATGAGTTCGAACTCAGCGCCCGATATGGTTGCAGTGGATGCATTGACCACGCGTGTGACCTGACCCGTACCACTGGTTGCGGACGGCTGTTGAATCTCTTCCTGTTTATCCTTGTAATCCATGTAAAACACGGTGGCATTAAAGATCAGGCGACGATCCAACCATTCCGACCGGTAACCCACTTCAAAATCATCGACCGTCTCCGGATCATAAGGGGTGGTCGCGGTTTCGACGCCGTCAACACGGCCGTTGAAACCACCGGCGCGGTATCCCCTGGAATAGAGTCCGTAGATCATCGATGCATCATTGATCTGATATTTTAGAGCTACTTTCGGGGTAAATTCATCCCACTCGGCCTCTGCCGACGCAGTCACCACACCTACCTGGCTGGTTGTTTTCTCATCCTCTGTATAGCGTCCACCCACCGTCAGCGTCCACTGATCGTTCAATGAGTAGTCCCCTTCGAAGAACAGAGCCCAAGACTCACTTTCCTGATCAGTGAACTGCGGCAAATCCAGCACCACACCCGGAACCGCAAATCCGATATAGCTGCGTAGCCGAATCGAATATTCTGAATCCCAGAAATACGCGCCTACCGTATAGGTCAGTTTGCCGCCGTCGTCATAGGTCAGGCGCAGCTCGTTAGTCAACTGCTCGTAGTCCGCCGGTCGATCGGTATGAAACAGCAGGGCCGCAACACCGTCCCAATCGGATAAAACGGTCTCTTCAGTTTCCCAATAGCCGCCACTGTAATCCAGTCGGTAGCTGTCGTTGATGTCCCAGCGCACTTCCAGCTGATGGGTATCGGCATCGAAGCTCGCATCATACGGGTCGGTGATACAACCATCACATGACCAGCCGTTAAATGAAGCATCTGGACTGGTATAACCAGCTTGGCCGCGAAATGCCTGCAGCGTAGCGTAGCGATCCCCGCCCATCGGCGTGGTCACGTTCGGTGAGCACCAGCCAAGGGTACAGAACAATTGTCCCGGCTGACCGACATTCAGTAGGACGTTATAATCCTCTTCGGTCTGCTCAAATTCTGAGGTCCATTCGATCTCCAAACCGTCTATCGGGGCCCCCAACAAGTTGATACCACCGGAAGTGTATTCATACTGACCGTCGTCCCTGCCTGTGTTCAGGTTGGTATGGTAGCCTTCGCCTTGCTTCCTGTAGGAACCGCTCAACTTAACGCCGAAAGTTTCGCCGTTACCAAAATTGATAATGCCGTCCACCAGCGTCGTGTCGTAATCACCGAAGCCCAAGCGCACCTTAGCGCCGGGATTCATTGTCGGCTTGCTTCGCTCCATCTTAATGACACCACCGATCGTGTTACGCCCGAACAGCGTACCCTGTGGCCCACGCAGCACTTCAAGACTCTCCAAATCGATCGCGCGGACGATACTGCCTGTCATCGTGCCCCGGAAGACACCATCAACCACCACACCGACCGCTGGGTCAAAGTTTTTCTCTACTTCGGAGACGCCGATACCGCGAATGTAGGCAGCAGCGACACCACCGGGGCCCTGGTTAGTATCGTCGAGCAAGGTGTTAGGCGAAATGTGAATCAAGTTGCGAATATCGGTGGCAAAATTAGCCTCGATTTCCCGCTGGCTCATAGCGCTGACCGACATAGCAACATCTTGGAGATTCTCCTCCCGTTTCCGAGCCGTAACCTTTATTTCTTCAATAACCAGCCCGGCCTCCTGGGCCACAACCGACGCGGTCGGCAAAACAAGTCCAGCGGCAACGCAGCTTGCCGCTCCCACATAAAAGCAACGCTTTAACAGGCCCATAAACTGCCTCTCCTTGATTTGGATGATTAGTGCTTGGTCCTTAATTTGAATCCACTGGTGTCCCCACGGACACTGCAACTTGAACTTTGTTCAAAGTTTCAACACAATAGGTTTTCACACAATAGAATGTGCTGTCAAGTTTAGCTGTGGCATGGGCGCAACAACATAAAGGCCGGACATCATAGTCCGAGCAAAAACAAGCTGAGGATCATATGTCTGACATCGAAGTGGAAGTAAAGGGCGAAGTTGCGTGGATCAGGCTAAATCGCCCGGACCGCATGAATGCTTACGATGCGGAGATGGCGCAGGAGTTGATTAACGCGATCGATAACTCAGCCGATAGTGGCGTGATCGTGATAACCGGAACCGGGCGCGCCTTTTGTGCCGGTGGTTATCTTGCCAACCTGAGCGACCCTGACCCGGCCGCATTGCGCAGCATGTTTTATGGATCATTGCGACTGTACGAGGCAATCCGCACCAGCCCCCGCCCGGTCATCGCAGCAGTGAACGGCGCTGCTGCCGGTGGCGGCAACGAGTTGGTCGTTGCATGCGACCTAGCGATTGCAGCCGAGAGCGCTAAACTGGGCCAGACCGGGGTGCGGGTCGGCAGCGCGCCGGTCCTCGGCGGCACGAATTTTCTGGCGATGAATGTCGGTGAAAAACGCGCCAAGGAGATCGCGTTTTTGTGCCGCCGTTACCCGGCCAAAGAGGCCATGGAGCTCGGCTGGATCAACGCCGTGGTTCCCGACGATCAACTCGAAGCAGAAGTCACCAAATGGGCCGATGAATTGCTGCGCATGAGTCCGCGCTATCTCGAGATCGCCAAGATCAGTTCAAACGTCTGGTGGAACCAGGCCCGCGACGCCTATCTCAGCGGACTCGGCATGCTGGTGCAGGCGATCGGCTCGAGCGACATGATCGAAGGGGCGACCGCGTTCATGGAAAAGCGCAAACCCCAGTTCGAAGGGCGCGCTAAGAAGCCAACGAGTTGAGTTAGCCACTAAAAACTGTTTGCCGAATTCAGTCAACAGCGTAAACCCATATGAATTTTGCACTGGATGCGAAGTCTCTCGAGATTCAACGGCAGGCCCGGGAACTGGCCTCATCAATCGAAGCGGTGGCCATCGAAGCGGATGAATCGAACGACATCCACCCAACCGTGCTTAGCGCTCTGCAAGCGAGCGGGCTCAGCGAGCTCATGGTCCCCGCCGAATTTGGCGGGCGTGCCGAACAACTGGACCCACTCGCAATCTGCCTCGTGCGGGAAGCGCTGATGGGCACCTCATCGCATCTCGACTCGCTGTTTGCGATGCAGGGCATCGGCAGCTATGCGATTACGATCGGAGGCTCTCCGGAGCAACGTACGGCCTGGTTGCCACGGGTCGCCACCGTCCAGGCGCTGGCTGCGTTCGCCCTGTCGGAACAGGACGCCGGTTCGGACCTGAAGGCAGTCTCGACCAAACTCGTGGCTAAAGGTGACGGCCTGCTGCTGCGGGGTTCAAAATCGTTTATATCCAATGCCGGCAGCGCCGCGTTCTATGTCGTGTTTGCCAAGGAAGCGTCCGGCTTATCAATGGTTCTCGTGCCGGCGGACGCAGCCGGCGTGTCGGTGACGCCGACGCCGGAACTGATCGCACCGCATGTACTCGGCGACGTCCACTTCGACGACGTCGTGCTGGGGGCGGATGCGCGGCTGGGCAAGTCCGGGGCTGGTATGGACCTGGTGTTTGCCACACTCGGGGTGTTCCGCGTGTCGGTCGCCGGGGCCGCCGTCGGCCTGGCGCAAGCGGCGTTAAACGAGGCAGTCCGCCACACGCGAACTCGCACACAGTTCGGGCGCCCACTTGCCCGTCTGGGTCCGGTCGCGCAAATGCTCGCTGACTGCTGGACCGATATTGAAATGGCCAGGCTCCTGACTTATCGCGCCGCCGCGCTGGCACGTGACGACCCAGCAGCCACACTGCACCATTCGTCGATGGCCAAACTCGCCGCCAGTGAAATGGCGTCGCGCGTGGTGGACCGCTGCGTCCAGATGATGGGCCGCTTCGGCTTGATTCGAAATTCGAAAATCGAGCGCCTCTATCGCCAAGCGCGGCCAATGCGTATCTATGAAGGATCGTCCGAGGTGCTGCGACTCGGCATCGCCCGAAAACTGACCGAGGAAGTTCCGTGATCGATTTCGAACTCGACGGCAAAGTCGCTATTGTCACCGGCGCGAGCCGCGGACTCGGACGTGCGTCGGCAATCGCGCTGCTTGAGCAAGGCGCCCGCGTGCTCGCGGTCGCGCGATCGCTGGATAGATTAAAGGAGCTCGAGTCAGTTGCTCCCGCCAGCATTCAGATCCGGCAGTGCGATATGCGTGACGCCGGCACGCTTGCGCAACTGCCCCAGGTAGCCATCGATGGTTTCGGAAGCCTCGACATCATCGTAAACAACGCCGGCGTCGCGCCGGCCGGGAAATTCCTCGAACAGAACACCCAGGTTTGGGCGGACGTTATGGCCGTCAACGTAACCGCCCCAGCCATTCTGACCCATGCCGCCGGCCAGCACATGATGTCGCAGGGCTCCGGCAAAATTATTAATGTGGCCTCGACCTCAGGCATTCTCGGTAAAGCAACGCTGGTGGCCTACTCAGCCTCGAAAGGTGCCCTGCTCCAGTTCACCAAAGCGCTGGCCGCCGAGTGGGCCAAGGCCGGCATCCAGGTTAACGCCATTGCACCGGGTGCATTCGCGACTGACGCGCAACGAGCGGTGCTGGACGCTCCCGAGATCCTGGAGCGCCGCTTACGCAAGATTCCATTGCGGCGAATGGGTGACAGCGAGGAGATCGGACCGCTGGTCTGCTACCTCGCCTCAAGCAAGTCCGATTTCGTTACAGGGAGCGTTTTCGTCATCGACGGTGGCGAATCGTCGAAGCTCTAACCCGCGCCGAAGTTCTGTGAGCACGTGTTCATGAAAGTAACGAAAATGACAACGACTGAAGAACTAATTCAACCCGAACATGAACGCGACAACTGGGAGAACGGCTAGTGCCCCCCCAGGTAACCCGCTTACAAAACCTACCCACACCGAACACACGCGGTGGCGAACGCCGTAGGCGGATACTCACGGCACTGCACGACTGCATAATCAACAAAGGTTACTCAAAAACCACGCTGGCCGACGTAGCGCAGGCGGCCGACATGACGCCCAGCCACCTGCTCTACTACTTTCGCGGCAAGGACGCGATCCTCGAACAGTACTTCGATAACGTCGCGGACAGAATCCTTGAGCGTATCGACGAGTTCAGTCATCAAGCCCCGGAACGGCAGATCCAACTGCTCGGCGAACTGTTTTTTGCCGGCAACGGCATCAACCATTCCGAGATCGGCTTTATGCTCGAGTGCTTCGGCGTGGCGGTGCATGATAAGACCCTGCATCGCGAAAAGGCCAACTTGGACCGACAGCTTAAGGTCTACCTGAAGACACTTTTCAAAACAGCGTCCCCGGAGTTTACCAACAGGGCTGAAGATTCAGCCGAGCTCGCCTACGCAATGCTGATGGGCCTGCTGACCGCCGCTTACTTCGACGATCGGCTGGGTTTGCCTCAAGCACGGCGCTTGTTCGGTTCGTCAATGTTGAACTTGGCGAACCCCGTGTCGCGAAGTTGAGTACGTCGCGATGAGTTCATTGCTTACGGCGGACTTGCTGGCACATATCGGGAAGTCAGCGCCACCAAAAACAGAACTGGTGACCCGCCGCGATATTCGCAAGTATTCAATCGCAACGGACCAACGGCTGGAGAAATACCTTACCGGCGATGAAGCACCACCGATGTTCTATGTAGCACTGTTTTGGGAAGTCGTGGAACGTAATCAACTCACCCCCGACGGGGTGTTCATCGACACATTGCTGCCCACATTGCCACTGCAGCGGGCCATGGCCGGCGGGCGGAAGATTAAATTCGACCGGCCGATTCGTCCGGATGATGTCCTGATCGCGACCCGAACATTGACAGATATCTATGAAAAACAGGGATCCCAAGGGCCGCTGATCTTTTACGAGGTCACGATGCAAGTTGACGACGAGTCGGGCAAGCCGGTTCTTACCGAAACTGCCACCCGGATTATGCGCTGAGTGCCATGTCGAAAATCGAGTCAATTAAACCCGGTGATACGCTATCGAAACGGGAATTCAATCCTGACAACGTGCAGCTGTTTCTGTACAACGCAGCGCTGTGGAATGCCCATCGCATCCACTTTGACTATCCCTATGCCACCGAAGCCGAGGGTTACCCCGGCCTCGTCATCGCCGGACCTCAAATGGGCGACTGGCTGACCCAGTGTGTGATCGAGTGGCTAGGCGATGACGGCAAACTGGCCTCGATCGAGTACTCAAACCGCAAGGCCGCGTACATTGGCGAGTCGCTGCACTCTGGCGGAAAGGTCCTATCAGTGGAGGCGGCAACCGGCGCGGTGTAGCTGGAGCTATATATAAAGAATCAAGCGGATGAGGTCATCACGCCCGGCGTCGCCACCGCCCACTGCCCGGTAGGCTGATTAGGAGTGGCAGTGAAAACATTGCGGGGACAAGTAGCGATCGTCGGCGCAGCTGATACCGCAGTCGGCAAAGTTCCACAGCTCGGCGCGACCCAGCTCTGCATCGATGCGGCGAGGCGCGCACTCGAGGATGCGGGGATTACCAAGGATCAGGTGGATGGTCTGGTGACCTGCAATTCGATGGTCGAACCCTACATGTATCACTCGGAAGCAATTGCCGAGTACCTGCAAATTTTTCCGCGCTATTGCATCAGCATCGGCGCTGGCGGCGGCTCTACATTCTCGATTCTTCATCACGCAGCGTCGGCAATTGCAACCGGAGTG
>JAYZJE010000078.1:0-4239 GCA_036164895.1 Pseudomonadota bacterium | reverse complement strand
GTGCTTGTAGGATGCCCTGAGCGGGGTTATGGTCGTTGTTGGCTGTGGAGGTAGTTGTGTTACAGCACTTGAGAATCTTACTGGTATTAGTTGTTTTCGGACTGACCGGTTGCAACGACAATTCCCCCGGCAGTAACGTTGTTGGGCTCGAGCCTTTGCAGCCCGGGCTGCAGACCATGACTTCCGGGGGTAAAGTACGCGAGTACTTTCTGCGATTGCCATCCGACGGCGATGGTGCGGACAAGCCGCTGATATTTGCCTTGCACGGTTACACGGGTTCCTACCTAAACTGGGTTGGCGGAAATCGTGCCTATGACCTCATCGATGTAGTCGGTGACGGTGCGGTTATCGTTGTGCCCCAAGCGTTGGAGGATGCATCTGGCAAAACTATCTGGGGTGGGCAAGCCGACTTGGATTTTTTCATCAATTTAATCGCGGAACTTGACCTGCACGGCCTGAAGTACAACCCAAACAAGATATTCGTTGCTGGCCACAGTAACGGCGGTGGATTTACCCATGAGCTCGGCTGCACCCACGGTGGCGTGTTTCGCGCAATTGTGACCGCCTCCGGTGGTCTGTCGAACAACGACTGCGTGGGTTCCGTGGCCGTGATCATGTTCCACGGTGAAAACGATCCGCTAACGAGTGGCGCCATTGCAGATGCCTCCCGGCGTTACTGGGTGCTTTACAACGGCTGGGACCTGGATGCCTTCGTACCGGCTTACGAGGGGTTGTGTGAAAGCTATGCCTTCCCTGACCAACCAGACAACGTTGCGTATCCCGTCCTGTGGTGTGAACACGACCAGGGGCACGCCTTTCCGGACTTTGGTAGCGCCACGGCTTGGAATTTCCTGAAGGGATTGCCCGAGGTGGAGCCGCAGCCCAACGCGCCGCCGGGCGGGGGCGCGGCGCGAGCTACGCCGCCGCGAGATGCCTTGCTGACATTCCAGGTCGATGTGCCTGCCGAAATCAACCGTCCGTTGAGTGTCTCGGCTAGTCTGAGGCGAGTCAGTTTCATCGATAATCCGACTTGCTCGGCGCCCGACATAATTATGACGCCTGGGCTCGCGGTGGATGGTTTGCTGATTCCCGGGCAGCTGTCTGAGCGGATAACGTTTCCCTTCACCTATAACGACTGGAGTGGAGTTTTGACTTACCCGTCTGACTGGGCGCTTAGTCTCACGATCTATGTGGAAGGTGGCAGTACCGGCGTGATTCCCACACCCGGCGTTGATTACAATACTTTCACACCGGTAACGCTGGTGTCGAGAAACACCGATCTGATCATCGACCAAGTGCTGAGCCTGGAGCCGGTGGCCGATTTGTGCGTTTTCTGATCGAAAACAGCCCCAGTGACGGGGCTGTTTTTTAGTCAGAAGCGATATTGAGTCGTAACCCCCGCGCTTCGCGAGCGCCGGGGCAGAATCTGGAACGCGTTTTGGTTGATTGCGTTGCCCCCCACGCTGTAACCCTTGGACCCATCAAACAGCGGGAAGTCCTGGATCTGCAACGCTGAGTCCTCGTCGGTGATGTTGTTGACGTAGATTGACGCCGTCCATTGTTCTGATTCCAGACCGATACGGGCGTTCCAGGTCAACTGACTTGGTGACGCGGTCAGGTTGGAGGCCGTTGAGTAGCGCTTCGACTCGTAGAGGACGTCGTTACGCAGGAACCACTCCAGGGCGCTAGCACCCGGCATTGGCGCCTGCCAGTTCGCGGATGCAGCCACGTTGTGTTTAGGTACTCGCGGCGCCTCATTGCCGGCTACATTGCCTAGCCTCGCGATCTCGCTCTGTGCGGCTTGGGTGGGTAGCCCGGTTGTCGGCTCTAACGCGTAGCACAACTCGGGGCACTGTAGCATCGCGAATTCTTCGTCGACGAATTCCTCGAGCTTCGTGTCGGCGTAGCCGTAGCCCAGCGTGAAAACCAGGTTATCAGTCGCATTCCAGGTCAGTTCGACCTCGGCGCCGTAGACCTCGGATTTGCCTGCGTTGGCCACGATGTTATTCGCCTCGCAGCCACCCGCTCCGGCCGGCGGATCCAGTTCCCTGATGCACTCCGACACATTGATCGACTGGTTGGTCCAATCGATGTAGAACAGCGCCACGTTGGCTGACAACTGGCCGTCGAAGAACGTGCCCTTGCTGCCGATTTCCCAGGTCGTGGCCTCTTCTTCGTCGATGTACGGCTTGTCGGTCGTCAGCTGGATTGGGTCGACGCCAACGTCAAAGTAGGCGAAATTAAACCCGCCGGGCTTATTGCCCTCGGCAATCTGGAGATAGGTTGTCAGATTTTCAGTGACAAACCAGCTGAGCGTGATGCGTGGTGAAAAACTGTAAAAAACATCATTCGCGACCGAGCGGATTTGATCGGGGTTAGCCGGATCAGCCGAAAGCGGGTCGTCGAACAGACCGGATTGCCGGGTGGGTTCGTCTTCGGCGTAGCGGCCCTCGAAGGCTAGGCGCCAATTGTCGACGATATCCCAATCGAAGCCGCCGAAGATTGCGTAATTTGTCACTTCCTGATTGCCGGCATCCTGCATAACAATCCGGTTGAAACCAGTGAAATCGCGCTGACTTTGTAATCCTTTGAAATTGTAGTAGTAGTAGCCGAGTTGCCACCGAAACCGTTTGTCACCCGGCGATTGCACCCGAACCTCCCAGGATCGGTCCCGATTAGTAAAAATTGAGTTGGACTCGAACAGACCCGTTGATACAGGTCCCAGCGCGTAGCTCCTATCCAAATCCCGCACGTATTCGGAGTCCTGGCGGTTCGACGAGTAGCGGGCGGTAAACGAGTAGTCCCTGAAGTCATAGGTAACTTGGGCGAGGTAGCGCTCGACTTCTTCTTGCATCCCAATGAATGGTGCCGGTTCGGCGACCCCGAAAAAGGTTGTCACGCCGCGTTCCAAATTTGGAATATTAACAACCGGGGCGAAACCGGAGTCGGCTAGTGTGCCGCAGTACCAGCCGCCGGATCGGCTACCGGTCACGCGGGTGGAATCGTTATCCAAATCGTTGCCGGCAGTGTCACGGTTGTAGCAATTGTTGTTCTGTAGCGGCGGAACAAACAAATAGGCAAAGTGTCCGTCTTCCGCGTCGACGAACTCAGCCTTGAAGTTGAACTCCAGACTATCCAGTGGCTTATAGGTTAGTTTCACGGTGCCGATCTTGGTTTCTTCGCCACCGAGTTCACTGTTATCTCCAATCGTGTATGCGCAGCCGGTTGCTGCCGAACCCGCCGGGCATGGTGGATCGCCTGGGAACTGCGTGTTGTTGGCCCAGATAATCCGGCCGAACCCTGGGAACAATGCAGTGCTGTCTACTTGCCCGGGCTGAAGCGCGTTAGTCCATTCACCGTCCCACTCATTCCAGCTTGCGCCGGCAAAGAAAAATAGCTTGTCCTTAAATACGCTATCGCCGGCTGGAATGGGGCCGCTGACCCAGACGCCTAATTCGCGATCACCGTCTTCACCGAAGCGCGCGTTGATCTCACCCACGTACTCGTCGGTTGGCTTGCGGGTGATGTAGTTTACCGCGCCGGAGAAGGTCGCCCGTCCAAACGTCGCTGATTGTGGCCCGCGTAAAACCTCGACCCGTTCCAGATTTGCCAGGCTGGTGCTGCCGACGCTGCCCGTCATGTAAACACCGTCGACAAAGAACGACGCGTTTGGTGCCGTGCCGCCGAGTAGCGGCCCAAATTGACCACGGACATTTGGTGCGTCCAGCCGACGTCCAATATTCGCGGCCAGGTTAAAATTCGGGATAAACCCTGCGAGGTCGTAGCTGCTCTGGATATTCCGGTCCCGGATGCCCTGCGCGCTGAACGCAGTGATCGAGATTGGCACATCCTGCAGCTTTTCCTCGCGCTTCCGTGCGACCACGATGATTTCTTCCAGCCCCACCATGGATGCGGCATCGTTGGTCTCAGCATCCTGCGCCCTAGCAGCGGGCGGCGCCAGGCTGATAATGGATAACGCAGCCACCGTTGCAAATACAGCTGTCATCGTGCTGTGAACTGTGCGCATGGATTCTCTCCTGTTATTTATTTCGCCTGGCTTGGCTTGGAACAAGTCGGCGGGTGGTGGGTGCCGTTCCTGTGCATGCACACTGGTAAAAAGAATCGATCGTTCGCTAGCCGGGGTGCATCATCGGTGTAAACCCTGGTTACGATTATTGTATCACCTCGCCGGTCGTTTCCAGATGTCGCGTTCGAACACGCGCTCCACGGCGGCACGTA
>JAYZJE010000077.1:0-2653 GCA_036164895.1 Pseudomonadota bacterium | reverse complement strand
GTGAAACACCCGGCGCAACAGCGACGTACCCAACCCAGCCCAAAAACGCCCGTTGACTTCGCCAAACGGACGCCCTCGCGACATGACCCCGAAGTTGTAATAGTCCTTGTCCACCGGCGCGAACTCGTAATCGATCCGATCCCAATCCGCATCCAATTCTTCGGCCAGCATCATCGGCAGCGCAGTCGTCACGCCCTGCCCCATCTCGGCCCGATGCACGGCAAAGGTGATTTTCCCGTCGGGTGCAATCTTGACCCACGCGCTCAACGGCGTGCTGCCGGGCGTAGTGGCGCCAAATTTGAGCCGGGCGTCGCCGTCGCCACCGGTATCCAACATGCGAGATACCGAATACACAACCAAGCCACCGCCGCCGGCTAGACCAGCGTAGATGATTTGCCTGCGAGTTATGCCCATATATTGTATTGGGTACTTCGTTTAGCAGCCCGGGCAGCGGGCGGCATGACGCGTTTGTAGTTAGAAACTAATCGCCCCAGTATACCCGGGCTAAGCGGGCAGCATGTGCCCTAGCCGGCATTCGCTTGTCTGACTTGAAGATGGCGATGTCGGTCTCAATAACCTCAGTCATCGGCCGCGACAGTTGCATAGAAAAACCCGTTAGCCTCGGACAAGATACGGACAGCGGTGGGTGCCGCAAAATGCGCGGGCAACATGATCGTGTCGGTATCTGCCAGCTTTTCCAGCAAGGCGCTGCGAGTGAGCCGTGCCTGGTCCGGATCACCGTCGAAATTGCTGCACCAGTGGGGTTGCTCGATCTGCACCGGATGATGGACCACGTCCCCGGCCAGGACCGCGCGCGCGCTGCCATCATTGAGTTCAATGACCAGATTGCCAGGTGTATGTCCAGGTGCCGGACGCAGACGAACACCCGATAGAATCTCTGCATCGCTATCGACGCGCTCCGCCTGACCACTGAGCAATACCGGTAATACACTGTCGTCCCAGACCTGCCGATACATATTGTCGGGCTCTACCTCATGCAACTGCGACCAATACGCGATCTCGGTATCGGCAAACAGGTACTTGGCTTTGGGGAATGTCGGAACCCAATGGCCGTTCTCGAGTCTGGTGTTCCAGCCCACATGGTCACCATGGAGATGGGTGCAACAGACGAAATCGATATCCGCCGGCGTAAGCCCGGTCTTTCTGAGACGATCCAGGTATGGAAACTCCTGCTGGTGCCACTCAGGCAGCATGAGCCGCTCCTTGTGGTTGCCGACACAGGTATCGACCAGCAGTGTTCCCTGCGGGGTTCGCACCACAAAACTCTGAAAAGACACCCGCAGTAACCCGTTCTCGACCGCCGAGAAGCGCGGGTCGCTAACTGTACGCGTCCGGCGAAAGTCCTCCAGGCTCACATCCTTGAACATGAAAGCCGGGTCAACCGCATCCCACTGGGATTCCAGCACACGCTGAATATCAAAAGGACCGGGGTACTGCATAGTGAACTTTGTAGAACCCTGCAGGAAGAAAAAATGGCGGAGAGGGTGGGATTCGAACCCACGAAGCGGGTTAACGCTTACACGAATTCCAATCGTGCGCCTTCGACCACTCGGCCACCTCTCCGGTCTCCGCTTACAGGGCGCAGAAGGTTACAGCAGGTCATTATCGGGTTCAAACCGGATTGGTGTCGAAATAATCCGGTGGCTCGTCCGGGCAGGGTTGTCCTTTTGGTATCGGTTGAGTTTGCAGTTCGCCTGGCGGAATTACAAGCTTGCTCGGTGCATCCGGTGGAGTTAGGCCGGGCGGTACTTCGACCGGTTTGACGCTCTTGCTAGACTGGTATTCCTGTGGCTTGCTGCAGGGCTGGGTACCACCAAAAAAACAGCCTGAGAGCGGCACCATCATCACCAGAACCAATAACAAAGCTGGTCGCTCCATTCATTATCCCTCGATAAGCCCGGCGCGTTGCAACGCGGCGTCAACGGCCGCCTGGTGTTCCGGTGCAAGAATCGTCAGCGGCAATCGAATACCTTCTGGAATCAGACCAAGGCGGTGCAATGCCCATTTTACAGGTATCGGGTTGGACTCGATGAATAACTCGCGGTGCAAACTGGCCAGGCCTTCATCGATGTCTGCAGCCAACTCCGCATCACCCGACAACGCGGCCTCGCACATACTGCGCATCGCCGCCGGCGCTACGTTCGCAGTAACTGAAACGACACCGTGTCCACCACACAACATGAATTCACGGGCCGTTGGATCATCGCCACTATACAGGCGAAATTCTGGTTCGCAGGCATTCTTAATTTGCTTGACGCGGTCAAGTTCGCCCGTAGCTTCTTTGATGCCAAATATGCGTGGGTGTTCCGCTAATTTCGCAACAGTTTCCGGTAACAAATCGACTGCGGTTCGGCCGGGCACGTTATATAGCATTACCGGCTTTTCGACAGCATCGGCGATCGCCATGAAATGCTGAAAGAGTCCTTCCTGGGTTGGCTTGTTGTAATAAGGCGTTACAACGAGATAAGCGTCGATCGGCAACTCCCCGACCGCTTGCGACAGATCTATAGTTTGATCCGTGGAATTGGAGCCAGTGCCGACAACGACGGGCACGCGCCCCCTTGCGTAACGCAACGCAGCCTCGATGACACTGAAATGCTCCGGCTTTTTCAGTGTGGCTGATTCGCCCGTC
>JAYZJE010000076.1:0-4983 GCA_036164895.1 Pseudomonadota bacterium | reverse complement strand
GTTGAACCGATATTAACCGCCATTATCATTTCCCCTAATCAATCCACGTCGTTTCGGCGACGCGATACAGCCTCGCACAAACATCCCAACCTGTAAAGAAAACACCAAAAGATGAATGATTATTCATTCAAAAGCATCGAGACTCGCCATGTTAAACGCTGCAATGCTGAAATTCCAACGCAATGGTATCCGACGGCGTATTGGTATTCGGGATGCTGCGGGTCCGTGACAATAGAAAAATTCCTCGTCTCAAATTGGTGAGTTACACTGAGCTTGGACAACCAAGCAAAGCTGAAAAAGCTGATTGAAATCAAATCGATGGTGGACTGCAATCACATGAATCACTCAAAGTGCTTCGCTCCATGACCACGCTGATTGCTACTTCCGTGGTTCGGGGCAGTAAACAGGGTGAGAGCCATGGCGGCATTTTTCTGATCGACCTGGATCGTCAGCGGGTCGCGCAGCCCGTGGATTGGAATACGACGAAAATTGACTGGCAGGGCCGTGGCTGGGACCGGGGCCTGCGTGGGATCGCAATGGATGGCGACAAAATCTACATTGCCGCAAGTGACGAACTGTTCGTTTACAACCGTGACTTTGAAACGGTCACCTCATACCGCTCCCCCTATCTAAAACACTGTCACGAGATCAGCCGATACAAGAGACGCCTGTACCTCACATCCACTGGCTACGATTCCGTCATTGGCTTTGACTTGGACAAGCTGCAATTTTCATGGGGATTGCATATTGCCAAAACACCTGACGGCTACCTCGGCAGCCCTTTTCATCCGGATGGCAATCAGGGACCGTCCCCGGGAAATGAACTCCATATCAACAATGTACATTGCCTGGAGAAAGGGATGTACATCAGTGGGCGTGGAACCGGAAGCCTGCTCCATTACACCGGAAAACAAATCAAGGCGATCGCCACGCTGCCGGTGGGGGTCCACAATGCCAGACCGTATGCGGATGGCGTGTTGTTCAACGATTCGGAGAAGGATGTCGTGCGCTTCGAGTCCCGTGATAAGCAACGCTTATTTCGAATTCCCCG
The DNA here is from genome assembly GCA_036164895.1 of Pseudomonadota bacterium. GTDB lineage: Bacteria > Pseudomonadota > Gammaproteobacteria > Steroidobacterales > JAPUGB01. The sequence continues at coordinate 3,932 of JAYZJE010000076.1, read as the reverse complement.
TTACAATCCGGATCAGCTTACCCACACCGATCTGGATGATTCACGGATTGCTCGCCAAGCATTTGGCCGGGGGTTGTGCGTGGTCAAGGACGGTGTTATTGCTGCTGGATCGTCACCGTCGACAATTACACTGCATGATCTGAACAGCATGAAAACCACGCTCAGTATCAACCTGACCATGGATATCAGAAACGCTATCCACGGCCTGGAAGTCTGGCCTTACCCGCTGGATTAAATTGATGAGCCCAACTCAGTCGGGTTTATTTATGCTTTCGTACTGCGCGTAGCGCGGCAGCACCGGGTCGAGGACCTCAACCAGTTCGCCAAGGTACTGCTCATAATTTTTCCAGTAATTAATCGATTTGCTATAAATTGGCTGACGCACCTGTTCCGAACTTGCCGTCCGAATGGGACGTTCGGTTTGGTGAAAGTTAATACAGGCATCCTCCCACCGGAGTTCACAATACTCGAGAAGTCGCCGAACCTGGTTGTCGAAATCCGTCACCATATCTTCATACTGAACGGTCAGCACTCGCCCCGGCAGTACCTCATGCCAATGATCCATCATGCGTTGGTACTGCAGAAAATACTCGCCGATATCGGTCAGATCGTAGGTAAAGGTCTGGCCCCTGGCAAACAGCTGTCGATAACAACTGAAGCATGAATCCAGGGGATAACGACGGGCGTCAATAATTTTCGCATTCGGCAAAATGAGGTGCAGAAAACCGATGCTGGGAATGTTGTTTGGCATCTTGTCAATAAAACGTGGTTTTTTTTCCGTGCGATGAAGCTCGGCGAGGTCAAGGTAATCCTGTCCCAAAGCCTTGAACTGCTTTTCGCCAAGTTCGCGGGTCGCCTTAGGGTAATTGATACCGTCTGCGCGGTTCCTGTTGAGCGAGGTCACCACCCTCCCCAAATAAGGTAATTCCGAGGTCCCTTCGACCTGGCTGTGGCTGGCCAATATCTGCTCGATCAGGGTGGATCCCGAGCGCGGCAATCCGACGACGAAAATCGGCGCCGGATCCGGATTCCCGAGTCCGGCGTTATTGTCAAGAAACTGCTGATCGAACACTGAAATAATCGAGTCGTTCGTCACCTCAGTCTGTACCGGGTCATATTGCTCGATCATGCGCTGTTTCTTGTTGCCCTGACTGTAGTAATCCCAGGCGCGGTCGAAATTACTTTGATCTTCGTAAGTTTTCGCTAGGGCAAATAAAAAGTTAACCGCTGATTGATCCGTGAGATCATCCTTTGTGAGCCTGGATTCAATCTCCCGGATATCCTCGCCGCTCAAACGATAGGTTTTAAGATTCGCTAGGCTCCAATAGCCCTCGCCTTGATCGGGCTTGAGACTGATGAAATCCCGGTAACCGGCAATAGCCTCATCCTGGCGGCCTACAGTTTTCAGCATGTGGGCGAGCCCAAGCAACGCCCCAGGGTGGTCCGGCTGTAATTCCAGCACACGTTGATAGGCTTCGAGTGCCTCGTAGGTCAGGGCTGCAGGCGCCAAGGTAGATGCTAACTGGAAGTGAGATTGAACATTGCCCGGCTCCAACGTATTGGCCTTCTTGAAGCACTCGATCGCTTCCTCGTATCGGTTCTGCTCTTTTAGGATGCGACCCAGATCGATGATCGCGCGAACGAAATCCGGCGCCAGCTCAATGGCCCGGCGGAAACGACGCTCAGCCTCGTCAAACCGTGACTGACTGGCGGCTATCGCGCCCAGGAGCCTCAGCGCGTCGACGTTGTTTGGGGTTTCTCGCAAAACTTCGCGATACAACTCGCGAGCTTCTTCGAGTCTGCCGTTTCTGTGATGATCAGCGGCAAGGGCCAGTTTTTTGCGTTCCGGGTTGAGTTCGAATGAAGCCTCAAAGGCCTTATCAGCCTCAGCACCCTTGCCAAGCATTATCAGTGCCCGGCCGAGATTGAAAAAAGCCAGCTCTGCTTGTGGGTCGAGACGCGTCGCGTTCTGCAGAAAATTCACCGCCTCCTCCGGACGGTTTTCTTCGAGCAGAAGCGTGCCCAGATCCTCGTGAGGCTTGGCAAAACTGGGGGCGAGGTCGATGGCTTGGCGAAGAAACTTCTCAGCCTCCAGGGGCTGTTTGGTTTTCAACAGCGTCGCCCCGAGTAAGGCAACCATGTTGGCGTCCCTGGGATCGTGCTCTACCGCATCCCGGCAAAGCGCTTCAGCTTTGTCAGCCTTGCCAGCGTTAATGAGCTGGATTGCTTCTTTAAATTTACTTTTGGAGACGTAAGGTCGAGGCATGATCAATCTTATTGTTGGGCGGGCTTTTTCGATTCATTTTAAAGTGCCAGGGATGGGCTTCGCCAGACCCTCCGATACAACCGGTGAGACTGTTGCCTCGAACTCCTTGCGCTGGCTGGTTATATAATCGCCCATTGCCGGCTACCTCGGTTACGATGGCAAAAACCAAAAACATCCAATGGGCCATGATTAAATCCTTTCTAAGCCATGGCAAATAAGAAACAGAATACCACCGGCGACTGGCAGTCCCGGGATTCACGCCATTACCTCCACCCGTTCACCGACTATCAAGAACTTGGCGCCAAGGGCAGTCGCATCATTACGCGAGCGGACGGCATATACATCTGGGATTCCGATCGCAATAAGATCCTGGACGGGATGGCTGGCCTATGGTGCGTCAACCTGGGCTACGGCCAGCAGGCACTGATCGAAGCAGCCTACCGGCAGATGCAGGAGCTGCCGTACTACAACAGCTTCTTTCAAACCGCGCACCCGCCCGCGATCGAACTGGCGGAGTTGCTCTGCGACATCAGCCCGGAGCGTTTCAAGCACTCGTTCTTTACCGGCTCAGGATCTGAGGCGAACGATACGGTGATCAGACTGGTGCGCCGCTACTGGGACCTGGCAGATCAACCTGACAAGCAGATCATCGTTAGCCGAAAAAATGCCTATCACGGCAGCACCATTGCTGCCGCCAGCCTCGGTGGCATGACCGAGATGCATAAGCAGGGCGGTCTGCCAATTCCTCACATCGTGCACATCGAGCAGCCTTACTACTTCGGCTTGGGCGGTAGCCTATCGCCTGAGGAATTCGGACTGCAGCAGGCCCGCTTGCTCGAGCAAAAAATTCAGGAACTCGGTAAAGAAAACGTCGCCGCGTTTATCGGTGAACCGGTCCAAGGCGCCGGCGGGGTGATCATTCCGCCGGACAGCTACTGGCCGGAGATTCAGCGCATCTGCAAAGAGAACGACATTCTGCTGATTGCCGATGAAGTTATCACCGGTTTTGGACGCCTCGGAGAATGGTTCGGCTCGACGTATTTCGGCATCGAGCCCGACCTGTTGTCATTCGCCAAGGGCGTCACATCGGGGTATTTGCCGCTGGGCGGCGTACTGATCAGTGACAGGGTCGCCAACGTCATCATCGACAACGGCGGCGAGTTCGCACACGGCTTCACGTTTTCCGGGCACCCGGTCGCATGTGCTGTTGCGCTGGCGAACATCCGTATACTCCGCGATCACGGAATTGTCGAGCGGGTCAAAAATGAGAAAGCCCCGTACTTCCAGCGACAGTGGTCAACGCTGGCAAATCACCCTATCATCGGCGAGGCACGCAGCGCAGGGCTCGTTGGCGCACTGGAAATTGTCAGTGACAAGTCCCAGCGAGCACGTTTTCCGAAAGGCCAAAAGGCCGGCGACCGGTGTCGGGATTTCTGCTTCGACAACGGCCTGGTCATGCGCGCCGTCGGCGACTCGATGATCGTTTCGCCACCACTGATTATCGAGAACGATCAAATCGACGAACTCGTGGAGAAAGCGCACCGATCCCTCGACCTGACGGCGGAAGCGCTGGCAGCGACATGAAAACAGATGAGCAACGATAAAGATTGGGATAACGCGTTCACCGGCACGGATTTGCGCGGCACAGTCGAGCACTCGCCGGCCT